>NZ_JBNDHS010000044.1:0-51508 GCF_056755095.1 Rhizobium sp. SVR5-9E
TCGACCTCCACCGGTGTCGCGAACTTGAAGTCACCATAGGTCAGGTGCTCGTACATATCGTCGGTCAGCACCCAGACATGCGGATGCTTGACGAGCACGTCGGTCAGCGCCTTCAGCTCGTCGTGCGTATAGGCAGCGCCCGACGGGTTGGATGGCGAGTTGAACATGAACCACTTGGTCTTCGGCGTGATCGCCTTTTCGAGGTCGGCCGGCTGGAGCTTGAAGTTGTTCTCCTGCGTCGTCGCAACGAAAACCGGCGTGCCGCCACAAAGGGCGACGATCTCAGGATAGGATACCCAGTAAGGCGTCGGGATAACCACTTCGTCGCCGGCATTCAGCGTCGCCATGAAGGCGTTGAAGAGAATGTGCTTGCCGCCGGTGCCGACAATCGTCTGCTCCCAGGTATAGTCGAGATTGTTCTCACGCTTGAACTTCGCGGCGATCGCCTTGCGCAGTTCCGGGATGCCGGAGATCGGCGTGTACTTGGTTTCGCCGCGGCGAATCGCGTCGATCGCCGCTTCCTTGATATTGTCGGGCGTGTCGAAATCCGGTTCGCCGGCGCCGAGCCCGATGACATCGCGCCCTTTGGCTTTCAGCTCGCGCGCTTTCTGAGCGACGGCGATGGTGGCTGAAGGCTTCACACGGGAAAGAGCATCGGCAAGAAAGGCCATGATAGCGGTCCTATACGGTTGAAAGGGGCAGAAGGCCGGGACAGGATTTCTGCGCTAAGCTCTATGTCCAATGAATGAGGGCATTTCAAGCGCAAAGGCGTAATGGGGCCAATGATTCTTATTGATCAATTGACGCATCCTGCAGCCATCGCTTGCTCCATCTTGCACTTGACTTGAACCAAGCTCTCAGGACATCCGTATTTACTGCTTTGGAATCATGGCCTTCGCCCGTTTCATCTCTGCCCTGAATAAGCCGCAACAAATGACGGGGCGTGCCGCAATTTGGTCGCGAGCCCGCCGGGATCGAAGCCTCATCTTCGGCCATTCGAAAATCGGTTTATTGAGAGTATGCCAATGTTTATGGGCGATGAGTTGGCGACGGCGCGGCTTCGCGACGCTCGCATTTCAATTTCTTTCCTGATTGCGATCACGAGCTTTGCCGCCCTGGTGGTCATCATTGTCGGACTGCTTTCCACGGCCCGGGCTGCCGAGGAGACACCGCAACCGCAGACGATCGAGCAGCTAACGAATTCCAGCGCCGCGCCAGTAGCCGCCCCGCTGGTCAGCAGCAGCGCCGCTCCAGCGACGCGGCCGCACATGGCGAAAGAAGCCGACGAGCAGATCATGAGCGGCCTGACAATGCTGCTACTTGCGCTGACGGGTGCAAGCGCACTTGCGATATGGCGCAGACGGGTCAAGGGTCTAGTGACAGCGAGGGCAAGGTAATGCCGCCAAGGCCTCGCGGCGAAAGCCGGAATGAAGAAGGCGACGAGTTCGAACCGCTGCCGACCTACCTGGAATTGGCCATGGCAATGGCTGCGGCGACGGCCTACGACACGCCGGAACCACCCCGGAAAGGTTCCTTTTTCGCAACACTTTCGACAGTCGAGAGAATGATTGCCGTCGGGATCGCCGGGCTTGCCTTTTGTGGCATCGCGCTCGTGGCCAACGGTTTCTACATCAAGGGAAAGGCAGAACTCTCGCAAATGCTGTTGCAGCGCGCCTTTACTGCCGAGCTGCACGGCGAGAATGCGAAGCCATGGCCCTGGGCGGACTTCACTACCGTCGCGGAAGTCAGATCGCCGCGCCTCGGCGAGAAGACGATCGTGCTATCAGGCGCTTCCGGAGAGGCTTCCGCCTTCGGCCCTGCCTGGCTCGGTGACACGCCACAGCTTGGCGAGGAAGGCACCTCCGTGATCGCCGGCTCGAGCGGCACGCATTTGCGCTGGCTGAAGAATGTGAAGCCCGGCGACGACATCGTGATCACCCGCCGTGACGGCACGATGCTGACCTTCAAGGCCGATGAAAGCCGGAAAGTGCGATGCGATGAAATCGCCACGGATGCCACACCCGGTGACCGGCGTCTGCTGCTGACCACGTGCCCGCCTTCCGCTACGGCAGAGTCGGTGCGCTATGCCGTTGAGGCGGAACTGGTGGACACCACATCAACCGGTAGCACTCCACCGCAAAACACAAAGCCGTTATCCGCGCCTCAATAAGGTTGAAGCACCCTCCCGTTGCTCCACGTTGAAAACGAATGGAAGCGAGGGGGAACTGACATGACTATCTCCAGGACATTGGCGGCATCGCTGATCAGCGGCGCTGCTTTCCTCCCACCCGCCTTCGCCTCGGCGGCGGACAGGGTCGAGACCAAGGAGTTTGCAGTCAGCGTCGAAAATCTCGCGGAGGGCCTCGAGCATCCCTGGGCTGTCGAAGTCATGCCGGACGGCGCCTATCTGGTGACGGAGCGGCCCCGGCATATGCGGATCGTCAAGGACGGCAAGCTTTCGCAGCCGATCGCCGGCGTGCCGAAGGTCAGCGCCCGCGGCCAGGGCGGCTTGCTGGACGTGGCCCTTGCTCCGGACTTCGCGACGAGCCGTACACTCTATTTCACGGCGTCGATCGGCGATCAAAGCGGCACGGGCACCGCAGCGTTCAGCGCCACGCTTGCCGCCGACGGCATGAAGCTTGAGAACGTGAAGCGTATTTTCACGATGGCGCAGCTAACCAACAGCGGCATGCATTATGGTTCACGCATCGCGATCGCCCCGGACGGCAGCCTCTTCATCAGCGTCGGCGATCGTGGCAGTCGCGATCGCTCACAGAACTGGAAGGACAATGCAGGTTCGATCGTGCATCTCAATCCAGATGGCAGTATCCCTGCAGATAACCCGTTCAGGACGGATGGAAAGGCGCTCCCGGCAATCTGGACGAAAGGCCACCGCAACCCGCAGGGCATCACGTTCGACAAGGCCTCAGGCAAGCTCTACACCGTCGAGCACGGCGCCCGCGGCGGCGATGAGATCAACCTGATCGAGCCGGGCAAGAACTATGGATGGCCGATCATCACCTATGGCCGTGACTATTCCGGCGCCGAGATCGGTGAAGGCACGGCCAAGGAAGGACTGGAGCAGCCGTTGCATTATTGGGATCCGTCCATTGCGCCCGGCGCCATCGCCGTCTATCGCGGCAAGATGTTTCCCGAATGGGATGGCGACTTTCTGGTCGCTGCCCTTAAATTTCAGTTGCTGTCCCGGATGCAGCGCGATGAGGGAGATGCCATCGCCACGGAAGAACGGATGTTTGAAAATGTCTACGGGCGCATCCGGGATATTGTCGTCGCGCCTGATGGTGCACTGTTGATGGTGACGGACGAGGACGACGGTGCGCTGCTGCGCGTCTCGCGCGCCGACGGCCAGGACGGCTAGCTGCCGCGCAAACAGCCGCTGTTGATTTCGTCGACATCCGAAACCGCCCTCCTTCGCCCTTGCCGTAGGGAAGTTCAGCTGATAACCGTCCACCGATACACCCTGCCCCACATCATCAAGGACTGACATGACGCGCCTCCAGGCGAACCTCCTTCTGTTGCTCGCTGCCGCCATCTGGGGCGGTGGCTTCGTCGCGCAATCGACGGCGATGAAGGCGATCGGCCCGTTCTGGTTCATCGGTTTGCGCTTTGCGGTCGCAACGGTCGCTATCTTGCCCTTCGTGCTCCTTGAAGCGCGCAAGGCCAGGATCAAGACGACAAGCCGTCATATGGGCCTCTATATTCTGATCGGACTAGCGCTTTTCGGCGGCGCCTCGACCCAGCAGATCGGCCTACAGACGACGACCGTGACAAATTCCAGCTTCATCACAGGGCTCTATGTCGTCTTCGTGCCGCTGATCGCGGTTGCCTTCCTGCGCCGCCCTCCCCACTGGATCATCTGGCCGGCGGCTGCCATGGCAGTGACCGGGATTTACATGCTTTCCGGCGGGCATCTTTCGGCACTCACACGGGGCGACGGCCTCACGGTCGTCTGCGCCGCCTTCTGGGCGATCCAGATAACGCTGGCTGGGACCACGGTTTCGCAGACGGGACGGCCGCTCGCACTTTCGGTGATGCAATTCGCAGTGACCGCGATCTGCGCGCTCGTCGTGGCGGTAATGGTCGAGCCGATCAGCATGGAAGCGATCATGGCCGCCGCGCCCGAAATTCTCTATGTCGGCATCTTCTCTTCCGGCGTCGCTTTCGTATTGCAGGTGATCGGCCAGCGCTACACGACACCATCGCAGGCGGCGATATTCCTGTCCTCCGAGGCTCTCTTCGGCTCAGCCCTCGGCGCGCTGCTTCTCGGAGAAACAATGCCTCCGCTCGGCTATGCAGGTTGTGCGCTGATGTTTACCGCTATGCTGGCAGTGGAAGTCGTGCCGGAACTTGGCAAGCGGCGCAGCGAGCCCGCCTGAAGCTCTTCCCACTCGCGGACTCGCGAGCAAATTGAAAAAAAATTCCATACTCTCGATAACGCGCTGTCGTTGTACGTTTGGGAAAATGTGCTCACAATTTGTATCGCAGGCAATTTAAAACGGTGATCGCGCCTACACCCGGAGCGAAATTTTGCGTTTTGGCGCAAATAGGATAGCCGGGCGAAGTGTGTTTCCAGCAACAGGTTAAAAAACTTTTGCTTGCCAATTCCTTTTAATCGCAGCAATCTCACGGTGTTCGGGCATTTTGCGAGCGTGGGAAGTCCTTAAGAATGTGCGCGCCGGAGACGCTAATATTCCGGTCAGCCAGTCTCGCCAAGGTGGGGAATAATCCCGTCATGAGACAGGTCGAGGTAGAGGGGACCTTTTTCTCGAAAGTCAAGAATTGCCTGCCGACGTTCCGCAAGGAACATAGTTGATGCTGCCCGTGTGGATGGCGGGCAGAGAGAAAAGGACCTGACGCATGGCCGAGACTGGCACTGTTAAATTCTTCAATACGGACAAGGGATTCGGCTTCATCAAGCCGGATAAGGGCGGCGCCGACATCTTTGTTCACATTTCCGCCGTTCAGGCTTCCGGCCTCGCCGGCCTGACGGAAAACCAGAAGGTTAGCTTCGACACGGAGCCGGATCGCCGGGGCAAGGGCCCCAAAGCCGTCAATCTGCAGATTGACGGCTGACCCTCTTCAAGGCTGTCATTCGAGTTGAGGCCCGGCAGCAATGCCGGGTTTTGTCATTCAGCCTTCGTTCAGATGGCCGTCCCTATTTTGTCACCATCATTTGGCAGGAACCTCATCGGCTCCAACAGTAGGATATGACATGAACAGGCTCGCCAAGACACTTCTTTTGACGGCTACTGCCGCGGCCCTCACCTTCTCCGCGATCGGCGAAGCATCGGCCGGTGACCACTGGCACCACCACAACAATGGCAACGCAGCGCTCGTCGGCGGCGCCGTCGGCCTCGCAACCGGTTTGGTCGTCGGCTCGGCGATCGCCAGCCAGCCTCGCTATTATTACGATGAGCCGCGCTACATCGACCCGCCCTATGAGCCGGAATACGAAGCTGCTCCGGTCTATCGTGCGCCGCCGCGTTACTACGCTCCGGTTCGCGCGGGCCTCGAACCCTGGACCCCGCAATGGGCGCGCTACTGCTCTTACCGTTACCGCAGCTTCGACCCGAGCAGCGGCACCTTTATCGGCAATGACGGTCGCGAACACTTCTGCACTGCAGGCTGATTCCGCATCCTTTGAAAGGGTAAAGCGCCGCTCATCGAGCGGCGCTTTTGTTTTGTCCAAATGTCGAGATCAGAAGCTGGTCGAAATGCGGGCTTGGCGCCAATCGCGTCAGATACCACGCAAGAACGGGTTGCTCCGCCTCTCGTCGCCAATGCGGCTGCCAGGCCCATGTCCGCAGATGAAGCCTACGTCATCGCCGAGCGGCAGAACCTTGTCGCGAATTGAATCGAGAAGTTGCTGGTGATTGCCCCCCGGCAGATCAGTGCGGCCAATCGAACCGTTGAAGAGCACATCGCCGAGATGGGCGAAGTTCTGGGCGCGGTTGAAATAGATGACGTGGCCGGGCGCGTGGCCCGGCGTGTGATAAACCTCGAACTCGTGGGAGCCGAAGGAGATCCGGTCTCCGTCCTGTAACCAACGGTCCGGCACGACATTCTGGAGCCCGGCAATCCCGTATGTCTGCGCCTGCGTCTCGATCCGCTCGAGCAGCGGCAGGTCGTCCTGGTGAGGCCCAACGATATCGACGCCGAGCGCCTCCTTCAGCTCTTTTGCACCTCCGGCATGATCGAGATGCCCGTGCGTCAGCCAGATCTCCTTGATGACCAACCCGTTTTCCTCAAGCACCTTGAGAATGACCGGCACATCGCCGCCCGGATCGACAACAACCCCCTCCTTGGTGTCGGGGTCGAAAAGCACCGTGCAGTTCTGCTGGAAGGGAGTAACCGGAATGATACCGGCCTGGAGCATGCCCATGATATGCCTCGTTTGGTCTCTGCCTGCCTCGATATAGCGAGAAAGACCATCAAAGCCAGCCGCTTTTATGTTTCCCTCACGCTATGACGACATGCGGTAACAACAGTTCATCGCGGTTCAGGCACGCAACTGAGCCTGGGGTGACCGGTATTTTCGCTGTGAGTTCAATGCCTTCTTGGTTTTGGCTGAATCCTTCTTTCAACTCGCGGCTCCAAGCCTTGGAACCACGCGAGAGACGGTGCGTTGTCCGCTCAGCAATGGAAGGAGAAACCGAATGACCTTCACGAGAAACCTTTTCCTGGCAGGCGCCGTGCTCGTCGCGAGTGCGGGCTTGGCCCATGCGGAAATGACCGCGACGGCCGTCAGCGACCTCAATGTGCGTTCCGGACCTGGCCCGCAATATCCTTCTGTCGGCGTCGCAACGCGAGGATCGCCCGCGATCCTCGATGGCTGCATTCAGGGCAGCCGCTGGTGCCGTGTCGATGTAAACGGCATGCGCGGTTGGGTTTACGCCGAATATCTGCAGGTCGAGCACCAAGGCCGCCCCATGATCGTCGAGCAGAACCAGACTGTCCTCGGCGTCCCGGCCGTCACGTATGAGTCGACTGCAACCGTGATCCCTGCTGACCCGCAACCCGCACCGGGCGACGAACTGCTCGGTCCCGTTGGCGCCGTCGAAACGATAACGCCGCCGGACACCGTCCGCACCTACATTCAAACCGCACCCGGGCAGGCCGTCCGGCTGGGCGGCGATGTCGTCGTCGGTGCCGAGGTCCCGGCCAGCGTGACCTTCCAGGAAATTCCGGACTATCAGTACCGCTACGTGCGCATCAATGACCGTCCGGTTCTGGTCGATCCGGGCACCCGGCGTATTGTCTATGTCTATGATTGAGACAGAGGGTTGGCCTGAAACGAAACAAAAAAGGCGGCTCGCATGCCGCCTTTTGCCATTTCTGTGGAAAACTTATTCGGCAGCGCTCGCAGCCGCCGGGTACACTTCCTTCATGTAGTCGTTCATCAATGTCTCTGTGATGGTCGAAGGCGTGAATTTATGGGGCCCGATTTCTGATACCGGTGTGACTTCCGCGGCAGACCCCGTCAGGAAGCATTCGGTGAAGTTCGAGAGCTCTTCCGGCTGTATCGCCCGCTCGATGACCTGGTAACCGCGGCGCTTGGCGAGTTCGATCACCGTCTGGCGCGTGATGCCGTTGAGGAAGCAATCCGGCGTAGGCGTATGAACGACACCATCCTTGACGAAGAAGATGTTGGCACCCGTCGCTTCGGCGACCTGACCGCGATAGTCGAGCATCATCGCATCCGCGTAGCCCTTGGCCTCGGCGGCGTGTTTCGAGATGGTGCAGATCATGTAGAGACCCGCCGCCTTCGATGCAGCTGGCGCTGTCCTCGGGTCAGGGCGGCGGTATTCCGCGATGTCGAGGCGGATGCCCTTGAGCTTTTCCGCCGGATTGAAATAGCTGCCCCACTGCCAGATCGCTATCGCGACATTGATGCGGGTCGCTTGAGCCGAAACGCCCATCATTTCACTGCCGCGCCATGCAATCGGCCGCACATAAGCCTCGGAAAAACCCTGGCGCTTCAGCAGTTCGATCGTTGCCGCATCGAGTTCCTCGACCGAATAAGGCACCTTGAAGCCGAGGATTCCAGCGGACTTGTGAAGGCGCTGATTATGCTCGGTCAGCTTGAAGACGCGGCCGCCATAGGCGCGCTCACCTTCGAAGACCGCGCTGGCATAATGCAGACCGTGGGTCAGCACATGGATCTTCGCGTCTTTCCACGGCACGAACTCGCCGTTGAACCAGATTTCGCCCTCCAGCTGATCGAAAGGAACTGAAGCCATTGTCTTATCCTCCGGCGCTCGCACGCCATGCCTGTTGATTGTTGTCCCCAATACGTTTTATCCACAGACGCAGTGGGGATAATATACGTTGTAGGGGAGAAAAGACGGGCTCGAAACGATTGTTCCGTTCCGTCTCCAAAGTCCGCGAAAGCTACCAGCGGCGAAAATTTATGTCAACAAAGCTGCCATATCTTTGCAAAAGCTTCCAGGACGGCGCCCGGCGAGAAAGGAAATAACGTGGCGGTAAGACAAACCAGCTCGAGAGCAGGCAAAATTGAACCTTTAGCCGAACCGATGAAAAACACCGGCATCATCGACTTCGAAATCATCGAGCTTTTCTTTTTCGCCTATCGCGATTTCGTCTCCGATCCGGATGCAATCCTCGCAAAGAGCGGCTTTGGCCGTGCCCATCACAGGGTGGTGCATTTCGTTAACCGTGAGCCGGGCATGACCGTTGCCGATCTTTTGGATACGTTGAAGATTACCAAGCAGAGTCTCGCAAGAGTGCTCAAACAACTAATCGATTCGGGGTATATTCGTCAGGTGGCGGGGCCAGAAGACCGGCGCCAACGCAAGCTCTATCCGACAAAGACAGGGCGCGAACTGGCGCTCGCTCTGGCGGAGCCGCAATCGCGCCGTATTGAGAGGGCATTCGACGGTGCCTCTCCCGAAGCGCGCGAGGGCGTAAGGGCATTCCTGAGGGGTATGCGCGATAGAAATGCGGGAAAAGGGGATTGAATGGCGGGAAAAGCAATCATTTCGGATGATGCGGCGCATCTGCTTGTGGTCGACGACGACACCCGCATCCGCGCCCTTTTGAATCGCTACCTGACGGAGAACGGTTTTAGGGTGACAGTGGCTGCGGACGGCGCGGAGGCGCAGCGCAAGCTGGCAGGGCTCGACTTCGATCTCATCATCATGGACGTGATGATGCCCGGCGAGTCCGGCATCGAGGTGACGCGCGGCCTTCGCTCCATCAAGAACGTCCCGATCATCATGCTGACGGCGCTGGCTGAATCCGATAACCGGATTGCCGGTCTTGAAGCAGGCGCCGACGATTATCTCTCCAAGCCTTTCGATCCGCGCGAACTGGTGCTGCGCGTCAACAATATCCTGCGCCGGAATGCTTCGGACGCGCCGAAGATCGAGCAGGTCATGTTCGGACCCTACACGTTCTCGCTCACCCGCAGGGAACTGAAGAAGGCAACGGAGGTGATCCGGCTTACGGATCGTGAGCAGGAAATCATGCTGCTCTTTGCCAAGCGCGCCGGCGACACCATCCCGCGACACGAACTCATAGGGGGCGACGTCGAAGTCGGCGAGCGCACCATCGACGTGCAGATCAATCGACTGCGGCGCAAGATCGAGGACGATCCTGCAAATCCTGTCTGGCTTCAGACAGTTCGTGGTATAGGATATAGATTGAGTATCGATTGATAGCCGCAATGTCAGGATCACGACTGTAATGGTGACTTTCGATTCACTGCGCCGCGAAGACCGTTGGCCAGTCTCCGGATGGAAGTCGTTCGCTCGTTGGCTGCGCCGCCGCGTACTGCCTACTGGCATCTACACCCGCTCGCTGCTGATCATCATCATACCCATGGTGCTGCTGCAATCGGTCGTGGCCGCGGTATTCATGGAACGTCACTGGCAAATGGTGACGCAGCGGCTGTCGAGCGCCGTCACGCGCGACATCGCAGCCATCATACAGATCATCGAAACTTATCCGCAGGACGCGGATTACAGCCAAATCACGCGCATCGCCGATAACGAGTTGAACTTGCAGATCTCGATCGAGCCCGACGGAGATCTGCCGCCGCCGCGGCAAAAGCCGTTTTTCTCGATCCTCGACGGTATTCTGAGCGATGAAATCAGCGACCAGATCAAGCGGCCCTTCTGGATCGATACGGTGGGGGACTCGAGCCTCGTTGAAATCCGGATAAAGCTGGACAACAAGATTCTGCGCGTACTGACCAAACGCAATCAGACCTATGCATCCAATACTCATATTTTCATCGTCTGGATGGTCGGCGCATCGCTCGTGCTCATTGGCGTATCGATCCTCTTCCTGCGCGGTCAGATCCGCCCGATCCAGATGCTAGCGCGTGCCGCCGAAAGCTTCGGCAAAGGGCAGAAACTCGACGATTTTCATCCACGCGGCGCCGATGAGGTCAGGCGTGCGGGGCTCGCCTTTATTTTGATGCGCGAGCGGATCGAGCGGCAGATCGAACAGCGAACCGCGATGTTGACCGGCGTCAGCCACGACCTGCGAACGGTCCTCACGCGCTTCAAGCTGCAACTGGCCCTCGCCGGCAGCAATCCGGAACTCCAGGGCCTGAGCGACGACGTCAACGACATGCAGTCAATGCTCGAAGCCTACATGGCCTTCGCGCGCAGCGAAATCGAAGAGGACGTCGGAGAGCTGAGGCTCACCGAACTGCTGGGAAAAATCGAGGCGGACTTCGCATTGCATGAAAAGAAGTTCAGTTATTCGATCGAAGGCGACGACGAAATTCTGGTCCGGCCGAACGCTTTCACACGACTGGTCACCAATCTCGCATCCAATGCCCGCCGGTACGCGAATACACTCAGGATCGAGGCGAAGCATAGTGCCAAATGGCTGACTCTGAACTTTGACGACGACGGCCCGGGGATTCCCGAGAAGAACCGCGAAGATGTCTTTAAGCCCTTCTTCCGCCTGGACGAGGCACGGAATCTGGATGATTCAGGCACCGGCCTCGGCCTTGCAATCGCGCGCGATATCGCCCGCAGCCACGGCGGCAACGTCATACTCGGCGATAGCCCGTTCGGTGGTCTCCGGGCAACCATCCGTCTACCAGCGTGAGGTCCGAATGGCGATCGACCTTGCCTCGATGACCTGGCTCAATCCTCCGCCCTCCGCCGAGCTTCGCGACGGCGCACTGCACGTGCGATCCAGCGACAGGACCGATTTCTGGCAGGGGACCTACTACGGCTTCCACCGCGACGACGGCCATTTTCTGTACCGGCGGCGCAAAGGCGATTTTACTGCGGAAGTGACATTCTCAGGCGCCTACCGGGAGCTCTACGATCAGGCAGGGCTAATGATCCGTGCGGATTCCACACGCTGGATGAAATGCGGGATCGAATATACGGACGGCGCAAAGCACTTCAGCACGGTCGTCACCAATGGCAACTCCGATTGGTCGGCCTTTCGCATCGAGCAAGAATTCGAGCGGCTCTCGCTTCGCGCGACGCGCAACAAGGACGCCCTCTTCATTCAATATCGGACCGACCAGGTGAGCGAATGGCGCATGGCGCGTCTCGCCTGGTTCGATCCATCTATCGAGGAGGTCATGGTCGGCCCGGCATTCTGCTCACCGCAACGCGCGGGCTTTGAAGCCGTTTTCCATGAGTTCACGCTGACCGATCCGGTCTCGCGCGACATTCACTGATCACATCAGCTCGTCACATATTTATGGATGAGCGAGTTGATGAGCGTCTGGTAGGGAATCCCTTCCTGCATCGCACGGGATTTGAGGCGAGCGAGATCGGAGCGGGAAATACGTAACGAGATTTTCTCGCGCTCGTCGTTCATCGTCGCCCGTGCCATCGCTTCGATTTCCTTCCGCCGCTGGGGTGTCAGAAGGTTTTCAGGTTTTTCGGTCAACGATTCGAGGCTTTCGATGAGATCGGCCTCTTCCTCGTCCAGTGGCTCAACATTCTTATGTTTCATCGGCGTCGTCCGTCAGATACATGCGCGTCAAAGTTCGGCTCGGATAAACTGTCTTTAAGAAGATAGTATCGTCATCGTGCCGAACATAGGGAACAGCGTAGACATATCCCTCGTTCAAGACGACCAAAATGCGTTGATTGGGATATTTAACGCTGTTTGGGTGTCTGATATCCGCCAGCAGGCCGCCATTTTCGATAGCCGCTACGATATCTTCAAAACATATATTCCTGCTGGAATCAGCCTTGAGCTGATTATTCTTCTCAACGCTCCAGACAGCTTTCAGCATAACCATATTGTATGGACAGAGTATGGCATGTCAATTGAGGCAACCCACTGATCACATCAGCTTCCTGCCGTTCGGCACCGGCTTATCCGCTGCAGCAAGAACGATTGCATCCGCCTCGTCCTCAAAGCCCAGCGTTAGGACTTCCGAACGGAATGGCCCGATCTGACGTGGAGGAAAATTCACGACGCCGAGAACCTGGCGGCCGACGAGGCTCTCAACAGCATAATGCACGGTGATCTGCGCCGAGGATTTCTTGACGCCGATCTCCGGCCCGAAATCGATCAGCAGCTTGATTGCCGGTTTGCGCGCCTCCGGAAAGGCGCTGGCCTCGATAATGGTGCCGACGCGAATATCCACGCGCTCGAAATCGGCAAAGGTGATTTCTTCAGCCATAGCGACGTCTCAGCCCGCGAGCTCTTCAGCCCGCTTGCGGGCTGCGGCGATCGCCTTGTCGAACAGCGGCTGCATGCCCTCCTCCGCCATCAGGATGGAAAGGGCCGCGGCAGTCGTGCCGCCGGGCGACGTGACATTCTGGCGAAGTCTCGAAGCCTCATCGGGGGACTGGTGCAGAAGTTCACCAGCCCCCGCGACAGTTTCCCGTGCAAGGCGCATGGCGAGGTCCGCCGGCAGGCCAAGTTTACGGCCCGCTTCTGCCATACACTCGACGAGATAGAACACATAGGCCGGACCGCTACCGGACAATGCCGTCACGGCATCGATATCCGACTCGGCCTGAACCCACTCAACAGGACCCGATACGCTGAGAAGAGAATGGACGCGCTCACGTTGCTCGGCGCTGACGCGCGGATTGGCGAAGGCGCCGGTTATGCCGCGGCCGACCATGGCCGGCGTATTCGGCATGGCGCGAACCATGGCGGCGTTGCCGAGATGCTTTTCCAGGAAAGACAGCGTCTTGCCCGCAGCCACCGAAACGATGACCGTACCGGGGCCGACGGCGCTCTTCACCGGCGGCAGGACCGTTTCCATGACCTGCGGCTTGACCGCAAGGAAGATGACACCGGCCTTGAGATCGGCTGGAGCCGCTTCGACATGTTTCGCGCCTGCGTCGCTGATCGTCTTCTTCATCGCTGGAGACGGACCAGGATCGACGACGACAACGGAGGAGCCCGGAACACCGCTCTTCAGCCAGCCGGAGAGCATCGCGCCCCCCATATTGCCGGCGCCGACGAGAACGACTGTATCCGAAGAAGATGCTGACATTTTATGCTTCACCGGCCGTTTCGAAAAGGACCGCTTCCATGGCCTTGGCGGCATCCAAGCCGGACCAGATGACAAACTGAAACGCCTGATAGTAGGCCTCGCAGGTATCGAGCGCGCTCGAAAGCAAGACTTCCACCTGACGGTTCGTGGGTTCAGCGCCGCCTGCCAGGAGCAGCGACTGCCGGAAGATTATCACATCTTCCTGCCGCCACAGATCAAAATGTCCCATCAGGACCTGGCCGTTGATCGCCGCCAGAAGCTTGGTGACTTCGTTGACGCGTGCTTCGGGAACCTTGATGTCGAAAGCGCAACCGAGATGCAGCGCTTCGAATTCCTCCATCCAGGAGAAGGAAACGTGGTAGTCGGTCCACTTTCCCTCGACCGTCATAGCGATCTCGTCCTCGCCCGACCGCTCAAACGACCAGTCATTGTTGGAGGCGACGTACTCGATCATGTCGACCGGGTTCGACTGACGTTCGATTTCCAATTCCATAAGGCTCATGCAGCACCTTCTTGACCGGACGAATGCGACTGAACTTGGATTCACCAAAGCAAAGATACGCAAATACCGGAACCACCACTCGGATGATCGTTGAACCGCTGCCAGACCTCACGCAGTGAACCTGCCCGGAGCTTACCAATGTCCGTTTCGAATCATCATTTAAAATCAGTGTATAATGCACCCGCTGAGGTACCAGCCCCCGAGCGCCGATTTTCGGAAAGGCACTGTGGAAAGCTGTTCGGAATTTGATTCAGAAGGAGGTTATAAACGACTCTGCGAATTGGGTTTTTTGGCAGTGTCCACAGGTGGAAAACATCACCTGATTATTTTATCGAAGGAGCGGCGTGCCGCTGATGCGCCACACCGCACTTGTGCCGGAACGGGAACTATTTGGCCTTTGCAGCAAGCTGTGCTTCGAGCGCGGCAACGCGGGCTTGAAGTGCTTCGGCTTCGTCGCGGGCCTTGATCGCCATTTCGCGGACGGCTTCAAATTCCTCGCGCTTGACCACATCCATGCCGTTCAACCAGCGCTCTGCCTGCGCGTTGAAGGCCGTCTCGATCTCCTTGCGCACACCCTGGGCGGCGCCTGCTGCGTCCGTCATCAGCTTGGCGAATTCGTCCATGATGCGATTTGTGCCGGTCGTCATGGTAGTTTCTCTCCTTCGCATGACATGATTTCTTGGCCCTCAGGCTCATGAGAATGAGGTAGGGCTTCAACGCTTGGCTTGCAAGCGCTTTGCTCTGGATAAGCAGCCCCCAGCCATTCGGCTGCCTCACAATCGACTTGACCGCCTCGTAACGCAAAGCCATGTTCCGCGCACATCAACGGGTGGGAAAGCTTTGCCGACAGCAGCCAATCTTCTTGCGATCATGCCGTTTCCGAATATTGATCCGATCGCCTTTTCGATCGGTCCGCTGGCGATTCATTGGTATGGCCTCGCCTATGTCACGGGCATCATGCTCGGATGGCTCTATGCGCGCCGGATCGCCGCCAACGATGCGCTCTGGCCGGAAAACACCTCGCCGATGACCAAGGCTCAGCTCGATGACTTCATCGTCTGGGCAGCCCTCGGCATCGTGCTCGGCGGCCGCATCGGCTATATCCTGTTCTACGATCTGCCCTTCGTCATCGAGGATCCGATCCGCGCGATCGAGATCTGGAACGGCGGCATGTCCTTCCACGGCGGCATCATCGGTACGACAATCGCCATGATCCTGTTTGCGCGCAAGAACGGCATTCCTTTGTGGAGCCTTTTCGACATCGTCGCCGCAGTGGTGCCGATCGGCCTGTTCTTCGGCCGCATTGCAAACTTCGTCAACGGCGAGCTCTGGGGGCGGCTCACGGACGTGCCCTGGGCGGTCGTTTTCCCCACCGGCGGACCTTTTGCACGCCACCCTAGCCAGCTCTATGAAGCGGGCCTCGAAGGCATCGTGCTTCTCCTCCTGCTTGCCCTTCTCGTCTTTGGCTTCCGTGCGCTGAAATCGCCGGGCTTCGTTACGGGTGTGTTCGTATGTGGCTATGCGCTGTCACGCATCTTCGTTGAGTTCTTCCGCGAGCCGGATGCGCAGCTTGGCTATCTGCTCGGCACGAACTGGCTGACCATGGGCATGGTACTCTCCTCGCCGATGATCCTGCTCGGAATCTGGGCGATGGCCCGGTCCCGCAGCCAGACAGCGCCCCAGCATTGAGCTGTCAGGACGGTACGACCATGACGACCGCACTCGGAGAAAAGATAAAGGCGATCATTCAGGCGAACGGGCCGATCAGCGTTACGGACTATTTCTCGCTCTGCCTGGCCGATCCGGAATACGGCTATTACCGGACCCGCGAACCCTTTGGCCGATCCGGCGATTTCGTCACAGCGCCCGAAGTCAGCCAGCTCTTCGGCGAGATGGTCGGTGTTTTCATCGTGCACGCCTGGCAGCGGCACGGCACGCCGGCAGGCGTACGCCTGGTTGAAATCGGACCGGGCCGCGGAACTATGATGGCGGACATGCTGCGCGTCATCGCACGCCTCGCCCCGCCCCTCTTCGAGAACATGACCGTTCATCTCGTCGAAACGAGCGAGCGGCTGCGCGACATCCAGAGCCAGACGCTTGATGCCCATGAAGGCAAGATCAGCTGGCATTCGGACTTCGAGGAGGTGCCGCCGGGCTTCACGCTGCTGGCGGCGAACGAGTTGTTCGACGCCATTCCGATTCGCCAATTCGTGAAGACGCCGAACGGATTTCGGGAGCGCATGGTCGGCCTCGATGCCGATGGCGAACTGGCATTCGCTGCCGGTGTTGCCGGCATCGACCCGGTGCTGCTGCCAGACCCGCATCAAACAGTTCTCAACGGCACGCTCTTCGAGATTTCGCCTGCCCGCCAGGCCGTCATGATCACGATCTGCGATCGCCTGAAGGCTTTCGGCGGCACGGCGCTCGCGATCGATTACGGCCATCTCGTCACCGGCTTCGGCGACACGCTGCAGGCGGTGCGCATGCACGAATTCGATCCGCCTCTCGCCCATCCCGGGGAAGCGGATCTGACGAGCCATGTGGATTTCGCAGATCTTGCGAAAACCGCCGCTGCCGCCGGCCTCCATCTCAATGGCGCGCTGCACCAGGGCGATTTCCTGACAGGGCTCGGCATTGTCGAGCGGGCCGCGGCTCTCGGGCGGAACCGCGAACCGCGCACGCAAGAGATCATCCAGAGCGCGGTGGACCGCCTGGCCGGCGCCGGCGAAGGCCGGATGGGCGAGCTTTTCAAGGCGATGGCCGTATCCTATCCCGCCGTCGATCTGATGCCGTTCCGTCCGGTGGATTGACAGAGCGCGCCGCCCTGCGCCAACATCCGGCGCAATCAACAATGCTTCGCCGGGCGATCCGGCGGACAATGACCCCATTCGAAACACCCCGGAATCGCTGATGCAAAATGCGGCCTCTCCCGCACCGATCGAAAGCGCGCTGCTGAAGCAGGCAGCGGGCGACGCAATCCTTCATGGCTATTTCACCCGCGAGGGCGGCCTCTCCGATGGTCTTTACCGCGGCCTGAACGTCGGCCTTGGCTCGAACGACGATCGCGAAAAGGTGATGGAAAACCGCCGACGCGTCGCCGCCTGGTTCGGCCAGCCGCTGGAAAAGCTCGCCACCGTGCACCAGATCCACTCGCCGGATGCCGTCATCGTCGACGGCAGCTACAACGGTGCCCGCCCGGAAGCCGATGCGCTGGTGACGGCGACGCCCGGTCTTGTGCTCGGAGTGCTCGCCGCAGATTGCGGCCCGATCCTGTTCGCCGACCCGGAAAGCCGGGTGATCGGTGCCGCCCACGCCGGATGGAAGGGCGCGCTGACGGGCGTTCTGGAGAACACAATCGCGGCAATGGAAAACCTTGGAGCGAAGCGCGAAACCATCGTTGCCTGCCTCGGCCCCTCGATCAGCCAGGCGAGCTATGAGGTCGGCCCGGAATTTGTCGACCGCTTCGTCACACACGATTTGTCTTACGAGCGGTATTTTATTCCGTCGGAGAAACCCGGCCATTCAATGTTCGACCTTCAGGCGCTGACAGTCGACCGGCTGCGCAAAGCCGGCGTCCGCGCCGAAAGCCTCGGAATTTGCACTTATCCGGACAGCGAGCGCTTTTTCTCTTACCGGCGTACAACACATAATAAAGAGCCGGATTACGGCCGCCAGATTTCAGCGATCAGCATTAGGGAGATTTGACCGAATGGCACTGCATTTCGAAAGGACCGAATTCGCAAGCCGCCTCGCCCGCCTGACTGACCAGATGCGCGCCGAAAAACTCGACGCCGTCCTGCTGTTTGCCCAGGAAAGCATGTACTGGCTGACGGGCTACGACACGTTCGGCTATTGTTTCTTTCAGACGCTGATCGTCAAGGCCGACGGCACGATGTCGCTGCTCACCCGCTCGGCGGATCTCCGGCAGGCCAAGCACACCTCGATCATCGACGACATCCATGTCTGGGTCGACCGCGTCAATGCCGACCCGACGCTCGACCTCAGGAACCTGCTCGCCGACATGGACCTGCTCGGCGCCCGCATCGGCGTCGAATACGATACCCATGGCATGACGGGTCGCATCGCACGCCTGCTCGATGCCCAGCTTTCAACCTTCGGTCAGATCGTCGATGCTTCCTACCTCGTCAGCCGCCTGCGCCTGGTGAAAAGCCCCACCGAAGTAGTCTATGTGGAGCGTGCCGCGGCACTTGCCGATGACGCATTGGACGCTGCGATACGGCTGACCAAGCCCGGTGCCGACGAAGCTGATATCCTTGCCGCCATGCAAGGCGCGGTCTTTTCCGGTGGCGGCGATTACCCCGCCAACGAATTCATCATCGGCTCCGGCGTCGACGCGCTGCTTTGCCGCTACAAGGCCGGCCGCCGCAAGCTCGATGCAAACGACCAGCTCACGCTGGAATGGGCGGGCACCTACGCCCACTACCATGTCGCCATGATGCGCACGATCGTGATCGGCGAGCCGACACACCGCCACCGCGAACTCTACAATGCCTGCCTCGAAACCATCCAGGCGATCGAGACGGTACTGAAGCCCGGCCATACCTTCGGCGATGTCTTCGACATGCATGCGAAGATCATGGACGAGCGGGGCCTTGCCCGGCATCGCCTGAACGCCTGCGGCTATTCGCTCGGCGCCCGCTTCTCGCCATCGTGGATGGAGCACCAGATGTTCCATGTCGGCAATCCGCAGGAAATCGAACCAAACATGTCGCTCTTCGTGCACATGATCATCGCCGATTCCGATACCGGAACGGCCATGACGCTTGGCCAGACTTACCTGACGACACCGGCTGCGCCGCGTGCCCTTTCCCGCCATTCACTCGACTTCATCGGCGCGTAACGGACAATCACCGGCAAGAATCCGGAATTGACAGTCGGCGGTCCCCGCCTTCATAAATCGGGCGGGGCTGATGCGAATGAGGGAAGGACGACGACAGCAATGAGGGACGCTCACACTGCGCCGATGCTCCTTGCCTGCATGGCCCTGCTTTCCGCTTGCAATACCACCGATGCCCTGACGCCGCAGGTCGATATCGGTGACTCCTCGCTTGGCCGCCGCTCCTCGCCGGTAACCCAGGACGAGGTCGAACGCATGGCGGGGTCCGAGCCGAAGCAGGCCTTTGCCGAAGAATCGCGGCAGCCAGCCTATCACTCCGGCTACAATCAAACGTACAGAGCGGGCTCCGGCGCACCTCCAACAACGATGCAGGAACAGGCCGACGCTCTTGCCCAACGCGGGGCGTCACCCTCGGCCTCGGCGCCGATCGAATCCGAGGCACTTGCCGAGCCGGTTTCAAATGCACAGGCCGAAGAGGAGGACATGGGCGACCTCGCCCCTGCCCGCCAGCCGCAGCAGGTCGCCTCCATCGACCGCACTGCATCGTCTTCGATCCGCGGCAACACCGTTCGCTTCCTGCCGATTATCGGCGCTCCTGTTCAGGCGGTGACGCCGCTTTCCCGCCAGCTCGGCGCTGAGGCGCGATCGCACGGCCTCTCCATCAGGAGTTCGAACGACACGAGCAGTGACTACATCCTCAAGGGCTATCTTTCGGCCTTCGCCGACGAAGGCAACGTGACGGTCGTTTACGTGTGGGATATTCTCGATGGCAGCGGCGCCCGCCTGCACCGTATCCAGGGACAGGAAAAGGTGCCCTCCGCGACACAAGATCCTTGGGCCGGCGTTCCCGCTTCCGTCATGCAGCAGATCGGCACGAAGACAATCGCGGAATTCAATTCCTGGCGGCAGACGAGCGGCGGTTAGCAACAGGCTTTTTACAAATATCAAGGCCTGTGACGCCTTTGCCCTTGCATTCACAAGCAAGCTGGCTAAAAAGCGCGGCTATCAGCGGACAACAGGCGGGCCAAAATGAAGGTTTTCGCAGGCAATTCGAACCGGCATCTCGCCGAAGCGATCTGCAACTATCTCAATGTGCCCTTGGGCAAGGCCAGCGTCAGAAGATTTGCCGATCAGGAAATCTTCGTGGAAATCCAGGAGAACGTCCGCGGCGAGGACGTCTTCGTCGTCCAGTCGACCTCCTTCCCGACGAACGATCACCTGATGGAACTGCTCATCATGATCGATGCGATGCGCCGCTCCTCGGCGCGCCGCATTACGGCGGTAATCCCCTACTTCGGCTACGCGCGGCAGGATCGCCGCGCCTCGGGCCGCACCCCGATCTCCGCCAAGCTGGTCGCAAACCTCATCACCGAGGCCGGTGCGGACCGCGTACTGACGCTCGACCTGCATGCGGGTCAGATCCAGGGCTTCTTCGATATCCCGACCGACAACCTTTACGCTATCCCGGTGCTGACGCGCGATATCAAGGCGAATTACGATATCAGCAACGTCATGGTCGTCTCGCCGGACGTGGGCGGCGTCGTGCGCGCCCGCGCGCTCGCCAAGCGCCTGGACTGTCTGCTGGCGATCGTGGACAAGCGCCGCGACCGTCCGGGTGAATCCGAAGTCATGAACATCATCGGCGAGGTGGAAGGCAAGGACTGTCTGCTGATCGACGACATCGTCGATTCGGGCGGCACGCTTTGCAACGCGGCGCAAGCGCTTCTCGCCCAGGGTGCGGCAAGCGTCACGGCCTACATCACTCATGGCGTCCTTTCCGGCGGCGCGGTCACGCGCATCACATCATCGATGTTGCGGGAACTGGTGATCACCGACTCCATCCAGCCGACGACGGCTGTCCAGTCGGCACACAACATTCGCGTCATCTCGACCGCGCACCTGATCGGCGAAGCCATCAACCGCACGAGCCAGGAAGAATCCGTCTCCAGTCTCTTCGACTGAGGGTTCTCTTCCGATCGCTTCCAAAGCGGTGAAGTTGCATTTACCGCTTCATCGGCGTCAGGCTTTCGTCTACGTTCGCCCCTATTATTTGCCCGGGGAGCAATGATGATGAAAACCAAAAATCTGAAGACTTCACGGCGGCTGGCGCTCGTAGCGCTCATCCCTCTGCTTTCCGCCTGCACGGTCGATGTCAATCCCGGCTATTCACGCCCGCCGCCACGCCCTCGCCCGCCTGGGCCGCAAATGTGCACGATGGAGTTTGCACCTGTCTGTGGCGAACGTGGCGGAAGGCTGCAAACGTTCGGCAATGCCTGCGAGGCCCGCAAACGCGGCTTCATGATCGTCGGCCGCGGCGAATGCCGCCGTGAACCGCCACGCTTCCCGCCTCCGGCACCGGGCCGTCCCGGCAGGCCGGAGAGACCCGACCGCCCTGAACGTCCGATCGGCATCTGCACGCGGGAATATGCGCCCGTTTGCGGTCAGCGCGGCCGTCAGACCCAGACCTTCCCGAATGCCTGCGAGGCGGGCAATGCGGGCTTCCGGGTGATCCGCGGCGGCGCGTGCCGGTTCTGATCATTCAACGTTCATGGCGGCGATAGCATTGGCTATGGCGGGGCGTGGAGGCACTTTTTTATTGCCGCTTATCAGGACCTTTGACGATTTGACCGTTGACGGTCACCGATCCATCGGGGCTGACCGTCACGTCCCAGCGCTGGCGGCCGTCCGGATCGGTCTTGGCGAAACCCTTGACCATCAGCATCCCGAAGGACGCCTGGTTGAGCTCGGGATTTTCCTTGGCGAGCTGCTGGACGGCGGCGATCGTCTTGTCGTAGTCGCGCGCCAGGATCGAGGCCTGCAGCGAATAGTCCTTGTTGCTGTCGATGCGGCCCTTCATCGTCCCGGAAATATCGATGTCATAGACGCCTGACCTGGCGCTGATCCTTGGGAAGTCGACCACAAGGGCGCCATCGCGGAAGAGCTTTTCGGCCGCCCTCTGGCCGCTTTCCCCGGACGACGCCTTGGTGAAGTCCATTTTCATGAATTCGTCGCCGAAAGCGGCAAAATCCATGTCGGGGATACCAAACTGCACATCTACCGTCTGTGGCAGGAATGCTGAATAGGCGGCAGGAATTGCGGGACTGTCAAAAGTCACATCGGCAGCATTGATGGCGACGCCGAGCCGCGTCGCATTGCTCGGTCCGTCGACGGCGAAATGATACCCGACGCTCTTCGCCCCACCACTACCTCCAGCGCTTATCACAGCAAGATTGTTGAATGTGATGGTTTCTTCAAGCGAAGAGATCAGGGGAAACGCGTCGCGCAGTAAGCCCTTCAATTTGTCTTCACTCTCCTTGCTGAGCGGCTTTTCCTCGGCATGGTCGAGAATGAAAACGCCAATGTCCTTCAGTTGCCTTGCAGGCACGCTGTTGACCTTGCCGTCGAAATCGATGGAGTTGGCGTTGATCTGGACGGGGGGCACTCCCCTGCCGCTGACCTGCTGGGCAAATGCCGTCATAGTGCCATTCGCCGCAAAATCAGTCCTACCGGCGGAGGCGCTATCGGCAGAGGTGAGCTTGTATTGGATGTCGCCAACGCTGGCGTTGACCTGGTCGGTATCGGTCGCCGAGGTAATCTTGATGTCCTTGGCCCGGAAGTCGCCGGAGCGGAAATAGCTGATGGCCGGATCGAAAACCGCTGTATAGACCAGCGAGGCGATCGAATAGGCGAAATCGGTACGCTTCTGGTCCGGCCCCTTGAAATGCCCGGAGACGTTCAGGCTGTTGTCGCCTTCGACATTCCAGAGCCCGTTGTCCTGCGGCGTGGCGAACATCGAAATCGGCTTCAGCCCACTGATCGCGAAATCCGCCGGGTTGATGTTGGAGAGCAGCTTGGCCAGATCGTAGACGATCTCGTAGCGCGCACCAGCCGGGTTGACGGCCACGACCCCGCTCTTCGCGATGTCTTCGGGCAACAGCTTGTTGAGATTGTCGCGGATCGCGTTCGCGCCATCCTGGTTGATCTCGGCGGCATGAGCTGCCGTCATCAATCCGAGAACAAGGGCGCTCGTCGCCGTCATCAGCCTGTATCGCATGAATGTGCTCCTCCGCGGCGTGGATCAACAATCATGTGAGAATGCGCGCGGCCGGATGTCAACCCAGCCGCTTGGCACTCGATAATGTTTTCATCAGGCCGCTGCCGCGGTTGCCGGGCCGCCTTTGGCATCCAGACCCGTGCCATCGGGTTTGGGAGCGGGCGTGCCGCTGACGATCTCTTCGATGCCCGAACGCGGCACCGGCTTGCCGAAAAGGAAGCCCTGCACCTGCAGGCAGCCTTCGCGCCGAAGGAAGTCGATGTGATCCTCGTTCTCTACGCCTTCGGCCAGCACCGGAATATCGAGGCTTGCAGCAAGGATCAGGGTCGAGCGCACGATGGCCGCCGACTGCTTGTTGGTCACGACCCCATCGACGAAGGCGCGATCGATCTTGATCTTGTCGAAGGGGAAGCTCTGCAGGGTCGAGAGCGATGAATAACCCGTGCCGTAATCGTCCATTGCCACCTTGACGCCCATGGCCTTCAGCTGCCGGATGATACGCAGCGCATGCTGATGGTCGGCGATAATGCCTGACTCCGTGATCTCGAGTTCGAGCCGCGAAGCCGGCAGACCCGTCTGCGACAGGATGTCCTGAACGATCTGAGGCAGGCGATGGACGCTGAGCTGCTGCGGAGCGACATTGACGGCGATGCGAAGCGGGTTCTTCCAGGTCGCCGCCTCGGCACAGGCCTGGCGCAGAACCCATTCGCCAAGCTCAAGGATAAAACCGTTGCGTTCCGCGATCGGGATAAACTCCAGCGGCGGAACATAGCCGCGTACAGGATGCTTCCAGCGCAGCAGCGCTTCGAAGCCGAGAACGTCGCGGGTCACCGTGTCGTTCTGCTGCTGGTAGAAGAGCTCGAATTCGCCACGCTTCAGGCCGTCGCGCATCTCGATCGCCAGTGCATTCCGCTCGCGTGAAACCTGATCCATAGACGCATCGTAGAAGCAGATGCTGTTGCTGGTGGCGGACTTGGCGCGATACATCGCAATGTCCGCCTGCGAAAGAACGTCGTCTATCGTGTCCGCCTGAGCGGGATAGGTCGAAATGCCGACGCTCGTTCCGACACAGAGCGTCTGCTCTTCCCACGACACAGGCTTGGCGACCTCGTCGATAATCCGCTGCGCCAGCCCCGACGCGTCGGAACGGATGAAATAGTTGCTCATCACCGCCGCGAATTCGTCGCCGCCGATGCGGGCGACGAATTCGCCCTCGTTGCCCAGCGAAGCAAGCCGCTCGGCCACCGTACGCAGAACCGCGTCGCCAGCCGCATGACCGTGCACGTCGTTGATTTCCTTGAAGCGGTCGAGATCGAACGAGAGTACGGCGATATTCGCCGTCATGTCCTTCGGCCGCTTGGCAAGCACGGCAAGGCGCTCGTTGAAGGCAGCGCGGTTCGGAAGGTTCGTCAGCGGATCATGCAGCGATAGGTGACGGTAGCGTTCGACAGCCTCCTGGTTCGATTGCATGTCGATGACATAGGTGGAGGCGCCGAGCGCCAGAATGACGATCATGACGGCAAGGACGAGACCGGTCATGACACCGACGGAGATCAGCTCGCCGGTGACCGGGACGATATTGTCCGGAACGATGGTCAGACCGGCCATGCCGGTGAAATGCGTAAGCACGATCGCAAGCACAAGCGCGAGGCCGGAACCGTGCTTGCAGAAGCGCGTCAGCGGCCGCGCGACGCGGTTGGTGGCGATGGCCCCGAAGACGGCAGCCATGATGAGCGAAGCAACGACATCGGCCTGGTTCCACACCATATGACCGGCGACCTTGTATCCCGCAATGCCGACATAGTGCATGGAAGCAATACCGAGACCAACAATGGCACCCCCCGCCTCTACCAGCGCGCTCTTCTGGGTGCTGGAAGCGACCGTGAAACCGGCAATGCTCGCCATGACGGCGATGAAAAGGGAAAGAAGCGTCAATTCGGGTTCATAGCCGCTCAGCGTTGGCGATCGATAGCCGAGCATGGCGATGAAATGCGTGGTCCAGATCGTCGAACCGCCGACGAAACCCGACAGAAAGAGCCAGTTGCACTTCTGTAGCCCTTGCGTCCTGCGTGCACGTGTGAACAGCCGCATCGTCAGCATGGATCCGAGCACGCAGATGACCGTGGCAAAGATCAGATGCGAGAAGTTGTGTTCGACGGTGATGCAGGAAATGATGCGTAACATTGCAGGTGGACCGGGACATTGAAATCGAGCCACCTATAGTCAGACCGCCAGTACGATCCATTAATTCGTTCGGAATTGCGATTCGATGGTTAAGTAATCGTCTAAATTGCAACCGGCCGATGGACAGGCACAACTAATGGCATGGGCGGACTTACCCTGTCTGTCCAGCTTGCGTTTCCCGTTCACTTATACTATAGCGCACGCGTCCGCGCAGACACCCTTGGAGGCAACGCGGATGAGGCTGCCATAAGGCGCTTCCAGTCGATGACCGGCAAGACCCGGACTGAGACTCTCCAAATAACCTCGAAAGGAATAGCCATGAGCCAGGAAACTTACGAGCTCAAGGCCGAGGCGCGCGAACGGGTTGGTAAGGGGTCCGCCCGTGAACTTCGCCGCAACGGTTTGATTCCCGCTGTCATCTATGGTGACAAGCAGGCCCCCATTTCTATCGCGCTCAACACCAACGAAGTGACGAAGCGTATTCATTCCGGTGGTTTCATGACGACGATCGCGACGATCGACGTCGGCGGCCAGAAGTACAAGGTTCTGCCGAAGGACTATCAGCTCGATCCGGTCCGCGACTTCACGATGCACGTGGATTTCCTCCGCGTCTCCGGCAACACGCAGGTCACCGTCGAAATCCCGGTTCACTTCATCAACGAAGAAAAGTCGCAGGGCCTGAAGGTCGGTGGCGTTCTGAACATCGTTCGTCACGCGATCGAAGTTCATTGCCCGGCTGATGCGATCCCGGATTCCTTCAACGTTGACCTTGCGGGCAAGAAGATCGGCGACAGCATCCACATTTCCGATATCACGCTGCCGAAGGGCGTGTCGCTGGTCATCGCAGACCGCGACTTCACGGTTGCGACGATCGTCGCTCCGGCGGCCGGCGTCGACGAAACTGCGGCTGAAGCCGAAGGCGAAACTGAAGCCTGATCCGCATACACTAATTTCTAATCATAAGGCCCGCTTTCCCCTGGAAGGCGGGCCTTTTCGCTTCGGGACGCCGGGTCACTTCAGCAACATTTAACACATTTCATGAAAGCATCATCTGGGCAGTTTTGCACAGGCCGCGTTCAGCCGTTACTGGCCGCGAAAGTGTGACCCCGGGGAACCATGAACAATTCCGTTGAGAACAGATTTTTTTCAATTGTCTGCGGCGCGCTTCTCATATTTGTAGCGCCTCTTTTTGTACTCTTTCTATTCCTTTCCTCCAAAAGCGCTGACGAAGAAATACGCGACCACATCTCCGTTCTTCTCGTTGCCAACTCTCAGGCGCTCGCAAAGCCGCTGTGGGACCTGGATGAGGAAATCGTGACGCAGATCAGCGCGACGATGGTTTCGCAGGGCGCCATTGTTAAGGTCGAGGTCCGCGATCAGTCCGGCCAGCTCCACGTCACCCAGTCGACGATCCCGAAATCCTTTGATGGCGAACTCGTCCAGGTTTCCCGCGCAATCATCTACAACACCGTCGACGGGCCGAAGAACCTTGGCAGCATCGCGGTCTATTATCCGAAGCTCGGCCTCTTCTCCGGTCTGAAGCATGAAGAAGTCGTCTTCCTATCCATCTTCATCGTTGCAGTGATGGCTGTCTTCTGCGCGGCTGTGATCGGCAACCGTCTCTTCGTTATTCAGCCACTTATGAGGCTCATCGCAGCCGTCGAGGCAACCCGTCAGCTTGGGTCCCGTCATCACGTCGACTGGCAGTCGAGCGATGAAATGGGCCGCCTCGCCCGTAGCTTTAACGAGATGCAAACGAAGCTGGAACGCGAAGAGAAGGAGCTGAAGCTCGCCCATCGCCTCGCAACCGATATTTACAACCTGACTCCCGCCATGCTCTTCTCGCTGGACAATCAGGATCGGATCACCGCGGTCAGCGACTATTGGCTCGTCGCGACAGGTTACGCGAGAGCGGGCGTTGTCGGACGCAAATTCTCCGAACTTGTTACCGCAGACACTCGCGACGCCTTCAACAGCCGGCGCGAAGGCTCAGCAGACGGCACGGCACTCGATGTGACCGTCAAGTTCCTCTGTGCCGATGACCGGGTTATGGATGTCCTGATCCTGGAATCCAAGGCGGCGACCGGATCCAACCAGCTCTCGTTGTCGGTGATGACCGACGTCACGGAACTGAAGGCGTCCGAGGACCGCAACCACCGCCAGGCGATCACCGATCACCTAACGGGCCTGCTGAACCGCCAGGGCTTCGAAGCCGCCCTCGACAGCAAGATCGCCGAAGCCGACGCCGCAGGCCATGAGCTTGCCTGCCTGTTCATCGATCTCGACCGCTTCAAGTGGATCAATGACAGTCTTGGCCACGCCGAAGGCGACCGCGCCTTGCGCGAACTTGTCGGGCGGCTCAACACGCATCTTGCGCCCTCCGATCAGGCAGCTCGCCTGGGCGGCGACGAATTCGCCATCCTGCTTCCCGCCAAGGATGGCGAAAAGCGTGCCAAAGCCATGGCCGAGCAGATCGCATCCGTCTTGGAAACACCTTTTGGTCCCGAGCTGCATCTAAGCGCCAGCATCGGCATCGCGATCTATCCGCGCCATGCGTCGAATGCGGCTGAACTCCTGCAGAAATCGGATATGGCGATGTATGCGAAGAAGCGGGATGGCAAGAACGGCGCCCAGCTCTTCGATAACAGCATGCTGCACAGCGCCCGAGCGCGCGCCGAGATCGAAAACCATATTGAGAATGGACTCGCCGAGGATTGGTTCGACGCCTACCTGCAGCCGATTGTCGGCCTCAATGATCGGCGCGTCGCCGGCTTCGAAGCGCTTCTGCGCCTGAACCACCCTGAGAAAGGGCTGATGCCACCGGCCGAGATCATCCATGTCGCCGAGGAGACGGCCAAGATCGTTCGCGTGGGCGACGTCATCATGGAGAAGGCCATCGGGCATCTGGCAAAGCTTTCGCATATTGCGGGGCTGCAGGATGCCTATCTTGCGATCAACTTCTCGCCGTTGCAGTTCGAGCCCACCCTCGCCTCCCGTCTTGCCGCGCTCCTTGGGCGGCACGGCGTTCGTCCGGATCGCATCGTCGTCGAGATTACCGAAGCCGTGCTGATGCACGACAACCCGCAGATTCGCATGATCGTCACGGAATTGCGCCGCTTCGGCTGCCGCATCGCGCTCGACGATTTCGGTACCGGCTATTCATCGCTGAGCTATCTCAACCGCTTCCCGGTAGACATCATCAAGGTCGACCAGTCCTTCACACGATCGATCAACGATGCCAACGCCGATGTCCGCCACAAGAGCCGGATGCTCGTCGAGAGCATCACCACGCTGGCGCACAGGATGGATTGCACCGTCATCGCCGAAGGTATCGAAACGGAAGAGCAATGCCGCACGCTGCACCTGATGGGGCTTGACCATGGCCAGGGCTACCTCTTCCACCGTCCGGCGAATGTCTCGAACTTGATCGATGATCTCACCGGGGCGATGGGTGAGGTAGCGAGAGCCTCATGATCTGCAAATTGGAGGAGGAAATGCGATGAAAAAGCTCCTGCTTCTTGTTTACCTGGCGCTTTCTTGCACTGCCGAGGGACACGCCGAGACGGTACATTTCACCACCGAGGAATACCCGCCCTTCAACTATCGCGACGGAAAGGTCCTCAAGGGCGCGACCGTCGACCAGGTCGAAGCAGTGATGAGCGCTATCGGCGTCGACTACACGATCGAGATGATGCCTTGGGCGCGTGCCTATAGCCTCGCACAATCGCAGCCGATGACCTGCGTCTTCGCCACCGCGCACAATGACATGCGCCATCCTCACTTCAAATGGATCGAGCCGCTGCTCGTCGATCGCAATATCCTGATCAAGCGAAAGGGTTCGGACGTGGCTGCCAGCAACCTCGAAGAGGCCAAGAAATACACGATCGGCACGCAGCGCGAGGACTATACAGAGATGACGCTCAAGGCGAAGGGCTTCACCAAGCTTGACGTCACGACGGATTTCAACGCCACGCTTCGCAAGCTGCTCAACGGCCGCATCGAGATGATGCCCATTTCGGAGCTCTATTTTGATAAGCTCAAGGCCGATCAGCCCGTGGAGATCGTTACCGTGCTATCCTCGCAGCCGATGGGCATTGCCTGCCACAAGGATTTTCCGGCCGACCTGCAGGCGAGGATGCAAGCCGCCCTCGACGCGCTGATCGCCGACGGCAGGCAGAAGCTGATTTTTCTGAAATACGGGTTGCATCTCGGCAACTAGCGTGGCGTCCTGCCTTTGCACTTGACTTCGCGTGCGTTTCGCGGTGGTGAAGCGATACAGGTGTTCAAGAAACGGACTGGCCAATGCTGATCATCGCGGGTCTCGGCAATCCCGGAAGCAAATATGCCGGAAACCGTCACAATATCGGCTTCATGGCGGCCGACGCCGTCCACCGGCGCCACAGCTTTTCGCCCTGGTCGAAGAAGTTCAAGGCCGAGATTTCGGAAGGCGAGCTTGGCGGCGAAAAAGTGCTGCTGATCAAACCGCAGACCTACATGAACCTTTCGGGCGAATCTGTTGGCGAAGCGATGCGCTTCTACAAGCTTCAGCCCGCCGATCTCGTTGTCATCTATGACGAGCTCGACCTGCCGCCCGGCAAGGTCCGGCTGAAGACCGGCGGTGGCAATGGCGGCCATAACGGCATCAGGTCGCTCGACGCTCACTGCGGCAAGGACTACCGGCGGCTGCGCCTCGGCATCGGCCATCCGGGCGTCAAGGAACTGGTGCAGCACCACGTCCTCGGCGATTTTGCCAAGGCCGACCAGACCTGGCTGGAGCCGCTCCTCGACACGCTTGCCGACAACGCCGACATGCTGGTCCGCAACGAGGATTCGCAGCTGATGAACAAGCTCGCGCTTGCCCTCGGCGGCAACCCGGAGGAGGACAAGCCAAAGCCGGAAAAAAAGCCGGCGGCAAAATCCCACATCCATCAGGCGCGCAATCACAACCAGCCGAAGCTGCCCGCGACCGGGCCAATGGCGGACATGCTGAAGAAGATGTTCGGCAACAAGGGTGATTGAACCATGTGTGCCGGCGAACTCGTTATCCGCACCGCCGAGATTGGCGACCCACCGGGCCTCCTTGCTCTTTACCATGAGCTCAACCCAACTGATCCGGTCATGGACCGCGCGCATGCCGAAGAACTGTTTCAAGCGATCCTCGCTGCGAGGGTCAAATGACCAAGTTGAACATATATCGAGCGTGTTTGCTCGTTTTGCTCGCGGGTGTCGTATACGCTTGGCCAATCGTCGGGATCGTCATTGTAGGATGGTGGGTAGGTGCGCTGATCGGCCTTTTGGCAAAAAGTACTACTCCACCCGAACGGCAAGACTCCACCTTTCCGATCGGCAACACAGATAGCTTGGGCTGTTTGAGCGCGCGGCTTTGTCTTTGGAATGGTTTCTACGTCTGGAAAGATCTGGACCACGACTATTGGAAAAGGGATGCCCAGTAGGCGCCAGTTCAATGCAGGCCGATAAGTAATCCCAGAGGTCATGACACACCTACAGCTGGCGAGCTTGCCGTTGCCATCCTCGATCCGGCATGACGGGCTGCCCGAAAACAGCGGATGTCGGAGCCTGGTCAGGAGATCGCCAAGCTATTCCTCCGGCTCAGCCGTTAACATCAGCGGGAATCCTGCCTCCTTCGCATAGTCCATCGCTTCCTTGACTTTCGTCTCGGCAATGTCCTTTGCGCAGACGACGACCACGCTGGATCCCAGCTTGTGCGCCGTCATCATGACCCGATAGCCCGTTTCCTCGCTCATCCGGAAAACGGCCTTGAGGATCATGACGACGAATTCGCGGGGCGTGTAGTCGTCGTTGAACAGGATAACCTTGTAGAGCTTCGGCCTATCCAGCTTCGGCTTGGTCTTCGTTTTAGGCTTTATGGCAACGTTGCTGTCACTCATCGGAAGTCCACCGTTGATGACATGGGAGGAGCGCTTGCCCGCCGGGGCTGCATCACTCAATCTAAAGTCAGTTTGGGGTCAAGAGCAAGCAATCCTGGCCGGCATCCCGTAAAATTGAGGCCGCCTTCCGGTCAAACGTCGCAAATATTTCGCTACCCTGCCTCTGTCCTTCAAGCACGATGATGCCATCGGCAAAATCTCCACCGGCGCGGAGAAACCGCAAACCTGCTGAAGCCGCAGGGCGATCCATCGCTATATTCGAGATACCGGAAAGCCGCGTGATGACTTCCACAAGCTCGTCTGCGGTAAAATCATACAGCCGCCGCAGTACCCACATCAATTCGCAAAGCGTCTGGTTAGTAATGATGATGTCATTGGAACGCACGAGTTCTTCAGCCTTGTCGCTTTCTTCGCGATTGTCATGCGTCAGAATGCGGACAAGAACGTTGGTGTCGACCGCAATCTTCAAGGTTTGACCTCGCCTGCCCAACCGGCCTCAATCGCCTCGTTGATCTCCTCGATCGAGCGGCTTCTCTTTGCCTTGTGAGCAAAGAGGCCGAAGATGCTTTCGATGGGCTGCCTAGGCTTAAGCCCATGGATATTGGCTTGGCCTTTGGGGACTAGATCGATCTCGATCTCGTCACCAGGACGCGCGCCGAGATGGTCCAGTACCTCCTTCTTCAGGGTTACCTGGCCCTTTGCCGTTATCTTCAGTTTGATCACGCTCAAATCTCCTCCCTGATACGGTAAGGCAAAGGTGCCTTACACGCAAGGGAAGCGGAAAAGCTTGACCGCATGGCTCCTTTATCCCATAGGCAAGGCAACGATTTCAGCGAATACGGACATCCAGCCATGGGCTTCAAATGCGGTATCGTCGGTCTGCCGAATGTCGGCAAATCGACACTCTTCAACGCGCTCACCAAGACGGCAGCGGCGCAGGCGGCCAATTACCCCTTCTGCACGATCGAGCCGAACACCGGTGAAGTCGCCGTTCCTGATCCGCGCATGCAGAAGCTGGCTGCGATCGCCGGCTCCAAGGAGATCATCCCGACCCGCATCTCCTTCGTCGATATCGCCGGTCTCGTGCGTGGCGCTTCGAAGGGTGAAGGCCTTGGCAACAAGTTCCTCGCCAACATCCGCGAAGTCGATGCCGTGGTACACGTGCTGCGCTGCTTCGAGGACGACGACATCACCCATGTCGAGGGCCGCATCAATCCGGTCGGAGATGCCGACACGATCGAGACCGAGCTGATGCTTGCAGACCTCGAGAGCCTCGAGCGCCGCGTCGAGCAGACCCGCAAGCGCGCCACCGGCAAGGACAAGGATTCCATCGCGCAGCTGCCGGTGATGGAAGCCGTCATCAAGCTTCTGAACGAAGGCAAGCCGGCCCGCCTGCTCCTGAAGACGCTGGCACCCGAAGAGATCGAGATCCTCAAGGGCCTCAACCTTCTGACGTCGCATCCGGTTCTCTATGTCTGCAACGTCGCCGAGGCCGACGCCTCCACCGGCAATGAGCATACCTCAGCCGTGGCAGCCATGGCCGAGGAGCAGGGCGCAGAATGCGTCATCATCTCGGCGGCGATCGAATCCGAAGTGGCACAGCTGCCGGAAGAGGAATCGAAGGAGTTCCTCTCGGCGCTCGGCCTTGAGGAAGCCGGTCTCGACCGCCTCATCCGCGCTGGCTACCACCTGCTCGACCTGATCACCTATTTCACCGTCGGCCCGAAGGAAACGCGTGCCTGGACGATCGTGCGAGGTACCAAGGCCCCGCAGGCCGCCGGCGTCATCCACACCGACTTCGAACGCGGCTTCATCCGTGCCTTCACAATCGGCTATGACGACTACATCAACTTCAAGGGTGAAGTCGGTGCCAAGGAAGCCGGCAAGGGCCGTGATGAAGGCAAGGAATATGTCGTCCAGGACGGCGACGTAATCCACTTCCGCTTCAACACGTAAGCGTTCGCGCGGCCGTTGGGAGGATGGGGGCCTGATGAAGCTGTTTTTTGAAGACTTCGAGCCGGGCCGCGCCTTCCCGCTCGGCCCGATTCCGGTTACCGCCGAAGCGATCATCGAATTCGCCACCGAATTCGATCCGCAGCCGATGCACATGGACGAAGCCGCCGGGCGCGCAAGCATCCTTGGCGGGCTCGCCGCTTCAGGCTGGCATACCTGCGCACTCTTCATGCGCATGATGGCCGACGGCTATCTCCTCGACTCGCATTCTCAGGGCGCGCCCGGCATCGATCTGATGGAATGGAAGAAGCCGGTTCTTGCCGGCGACACGCTTTCGGGCTTCTCGACTGTGCTCGAGGCCCGCGCCATGCGCTCCCGGCCTGGCATCGGCATCGCCCGCTTCAAGCATGAAATCCACAACCAGCGCGGCGAGCTCGCCTGCTACAGCGAAAACTGGATCATGTTCAGCATGCGCGGCGTGGCGGAGGCAAACGCATGAGAATGGCGGAACTCTGTGCAATCGGCGAAAAGACCGGGATCGGCAGCTACACTTTCACCGAGGAGCGCATTGTCCATTTCGCCCGGCGTTTCGACCCGCAGCGCTTCCATATCGACAAGGAAGCAGCCAAGCAGACGCTCTTCGGCAATCTCTGTGCTTCCGGCTGGCACAACTGCGCCGCCTGGATGCGCACCTTCCTGGAGTATTGGGAGAAGGAAACCGTTCGTCTTGCCGAAGAAGGCATAGCAGCACCGAAGCTCGGCCCCTCGCCCGGCTTCCAGAAGCTGCAATGGCTGCGTCCCGTCTTCGTCGACGAGACGATAAGCTATTCGGTGACCCTGCTCGCCAGTCGGCCCCTCGCATCGCGGCCGGGCTGGCACCTGAATTCGATGCTCAACGAAGGCGTCAATCAGGACGGTACGCCCGTCATCCGTTTCGAGGGCAGCGTGCTCGAATTCGAGTGACGCTGGAGGGTCTAGTGCCCGGCAAACTCCACCAGTGTCCTCACCTCGACGCCGAGCGCCTCGAGCTTTTTGCGGCCGCCGAGCTCCGGCAGGTCGATGACGAAACAGGCCGAAACGATCTCGGCGCCCAGTTGTCGCAGCAGCTTGACCGCGCCTTCCGCCGTGCCGCCGGTGGCAATGAGGTCGTCGGTGAGGATCACCTTCTCGCCGGCCTTCACCGCGTCCACATGGATCTCCATCTCGTCGGTACCGTATTCGAGGCTATAGGCCATCCGTACCGTCTGGTGCGGCAGCTTGCCCTTCTTGCGGATCGGCACGAAGCCCGCCGAAAGCTGATGCGCCAGCGCCCCGCCGAGAATGAAGCCGCGGGCCTCGATGCCGGCGATCTTGCCGACGCCCAGGCCCACATATGGTTTCACCAGTTCGTCCACGGCCTGCCGGAAGGCGACCGCATCGCCGAGCAGCGTCGTGATGTCGCGAAAGATAATGCCGGGCTTCGGGTAGTCCGGAATGGAGCGGATGCTGTCCGCAAGCTCCGAGGCAATGGTGTTCATGCAAAGTCCGTTTGTCTGCGAGGGCATTGGTCGGCCGCACCCTATCAAGTGGCCGTCATGGAACCAACAAAAAAGGCGGCTCGAACGCCGCCTTTTGCACGTTTGGTGAGAGCCGCTCAGGCTTCCTTGTTGGCGTACACCGAGCGCTTCGTCAGATAGATGAGACCCGTGAAGATCAGCAGGAACACCATGACCATGAAGCCGGTATGCTTGCGCTCGACCAGATGCGGCTCTGCTGCCCACATCAGGAAGGCCGAGACATCCCTTGCATACTGATCGACGGTCTGCGGCGTACCATCGTCATAGGTCACCTGGTCGTCCGAGAGCGGCTTGGGCATGGCGAAAGCCGCAGCAGCGTGGAAGTATGGATTGTAATGCGCGCCCTGCGGAACCTGGAAACCGGCCGGAGGCTCTTCGTAGCCGGTGAGCAGCGAATAGATATAGTCCGGCCCGCCTTCCTGATACTGCGTGAAGATGTCGAAGACGAACCGCGGGAAGCCGCGTTCGACTTCACGAGCCTTGGCGAGCAGCGACATGTCAGGCGGTGCGGCACCGTTATTTGCGGCAGCGGCGGCTTGTACGTTGGGGTAAGGTGACGGGAAATGATCCGACGGAACTGCCTTGCGGGTGAACATTTCACCGTTGGCATCCGGGCCATCCTGCACCTCGTAATTCGCGGCAAAAGCCTTGACCTGCGCGTCCGAGTACCCCAGCTCGCCGAGCGTGCGGAACGGAACGAGGCTCATGGAGTGGCAGGCGGAACAGACTTCCGTATAGACCTTTAGACCGCGCTGAAGCTGGCCCTTGTCGTAATGGCCGAACGGCCCCGCGAAGCTCCACTCCTGCTCCCGCGGCTCCTTGAGAGGATAATGCGGTGTCGCACTTTCCTCGTGGTGGGCCGGCGCCGCCCCATTTGCCGGTGTCGCTTCCTGGGCGAATGCAGAATTCCCGAGAACGGCTGCGACGGCGAGCGGCAGAATGCTTGCAACAAGCTTTTTCATGTTTCTATCCCTCTGTCGCTCGCTTATGCCTTGACCATGGCAGGTTGCTTTTGCTTTTCGAGCACCGCCTCGGTGATCGAGTTTGGAATGCGGCGCGGCACCTCAACGAGACCAAGCACCGGCATGGCGACGAGGAAGAAGGCGAAGTAGAGCAGCGTGCAGAACTGCGAGACCATGACGTAGATGCCTTCCGCTGGCTGAGAACCAAGCCAGCCGAGGACGACCGCGTCGATCACGAACAGCCAGAAGAACATCTTGTACCAAGGGCGGTAGACCGCCGAGCGGACCTTCGAGGTGTCGAGCCACGGCACGAAAAACAGTACGATGATCGCCCCGAACATCACCAGCACGCCGCCGAGTTTGGAGTCGATCGGACCGACGTTGAAGGTGATCGAGCGCAACATTGCGTAGAATGGCAGGAAGTACCATTCCGGAACGATATGCGCCGGCGTCTTCAGCGGATCGGCGGGGATGTAGTTGTCGGCGTGGCCGAGGAAGTTCGGCATGTAGAAAATGAAGTAGGCGTAAACCAGCAGGAAGACCGAAACGCCGAGCGCGTCCTTGAGGGTCGCATAGGGCGTGAAGCGCACGGTATCCGTCTTGGTCTTCACCTCGATGCCAGTGGGATTGGTCTGGCCGGTCACGTGCAGCGCCCAGATGTGCAGAACGACGACACCCGCGATAATGAAGGGAAGCAGATAGTGCAGCGAATAGAAGCGGTTCAGCGTCGGATTGTCCACCGCAAAGCCGCCGAGCAGGAACTGCTGCACCCACTCGCCGACGAGCGGAAAGGCCGAGAAGAAGCCGGTGATGACCGTTGCTCCCCAGAAGGACATCTGGCCCCAGGGCAGGACATAGCCCATGAAAGCAGTCGCCATCATCAGGAGATAGATCAGAACGCCGAGGATCCAGAGAATTTCACGCGGCGCCTTGTAGGAACCGTAATAGAGGCCTCGAGCGATGTGCAGGTAGACGGCAACGAAGAAGAACGATGCGCCATTCGCATGCATGTAACGCAACAGCCAACCATGGTTGACGTCGCGCATGATCTTTTCAACGGAATTAAACGCGATCGAGGTTTCGGCCGCGTAGTGCATGGCGAGTACCACGCCGCTCAATATCTGAACGAGCAGCATGACGGAGAGCGCCGCACCGAAGGTGTAGGCATAGTTCAGGTTGCGCGGCACCGGATATGCAACGAAGCTGTCGTAAACCATGCGCGGCAGCGGAAGGCGCGCATCGATCCACTTTTCCAGGCCGGTTGATGGCTCGTAGCTGGAATGGCCACTCATGTATCAGTCTCCCCTCAACCGATCTTAATTTTAGTGTCGGACACGAATGCAAACGTCGGAATCGCCAGGTTCTGCGGCGCCGGACCCTTACGGATACGGCCGGCGGTGTCATAGACCGAACCATGGCAGGGACAGAACCAGCCATTGTATTCGCCGGCCTGACCAAGCGGAACGCAGCCGAGATGCGTGCAGGTGCCGATCATGACGATCCAGTTTTCCTTGCCCTGGCCGCCCGAACGGTCGACGCCCGTAGCCTGGGCGTCGGCAGGCAGGTTCGCATTACGAGCAACCGGGTCCTTAAGGTCCGCCATCGGAACGTCGGCGGCGGCCTTCACTTCCTCGGGAGTGCGGTTGCGGATGAAAATCGGCTTCCCGCGCCACTTGGCGGTCAGCGACATGCCGGGCTCGAGGCTCGCGACGTCGACTTCGATGGAGGCAAGGGCCAGTGTGGAGGCATCCGGCCGCATCTGGTCGATGAACGGCCATGCGACCGCGGCGGCGCCGACAGCGCCTGCCATACCAGTGGTGAGATAAAGGAAATCACGGCGCGTGGGCTCGCTTGAAGCCTCGCTAGTCGTTTCGTACTCGCTCACGTCTTAACCATCCTCTGCGCAATTTTGGCGGAATTCCGCCCTGCCCCCTTTGGGCGGCGGCGAATCGCAATTGACGCAGTTCGGCCATAGATTCTCCACCCCTCACCGCGCGTTCTAAGCGTGAACGCAAATTATGTCCAGCCTTCACAAGGGGATGAGACTCAATGTCGCCGTAATCTTAGATGAATTTTTTAAGGCAGCCCCGCTAGCGTCCTTGGATCGAGGCGTCATTGCGGAGGCGTCTTCCTATATCGCGCGTGCCTCGCGCGCCCCCATATCCTCGCCGGCTCCGAGGAAACCGCCCGACTGGCGGGCCCAAAGCTCGGCATAAAGCCCGCCTCTTTCCACCAAGGCATCATGTGAACCTTCCTCGATGATTCGGCCTTCATCGACGACGATCAGCCGATCGAGCGCCGCAATGGTGGAAAGGCGATGCGCGATGGCGAGCACGGTCTTGCCCTCCATGATCCGGCTGAGATTGGACTGGATCGCCTCTTCCACTTCCGAATCGAGTGCCGAGGTCGCCTCGTCGAGCACCAGAATCGGTGCATTCTTCAGCATGACGCGCGCAATGGCGATGCGCTGCCGCTGCCCGCCGGAAAGCTTCACACCGCGCTCGCCGACATGCGCCTCGAAAGCCTTGCGTCCCTGCTGATCCTGCAGCCGTTCGATGAATTCGAGCGCTTCGGCCCGTCGCGCAGCGTCAATCAACCGTTCTTCGCTCGCGTCGGGCCTGCCGAAAAGGATATTGTCCCTCACCGAGCGGTGCAGCAGCGACGTATCCTGGCTGACGACGCCGATCTGCGTGCGCAGCGACTCCTGCTTGACCTTGGCGATGTCCTGGCCATCGATCAGAATGCGCCCGCCTTCCAGGTCGTAGAGACGCAGCAAGAGATTGACCAGCGTCGACTTGCCCGCGCCGGAGCGTCCGACGATCCCGACCTTTTCGCCCGGCGCTACCGTCAGGGAGAAATTCTCGATGACGCCCTTGCCGCGGCCGTAGTGGAAAGTCACGTTTTCGAAGCGGATACCGGGCTCCTTGATGACGAGATCGGCGGCATCCGGCCGGTCGACGAGGCCAAGCGGCTGCGAAATCATTTCGGCAGCGTTCTGGATGGTGCCCAGATTGCGCATGATGCCGTTGAACTGTGTCATCAAGCGCCCGAGGAGGAAGTTGAGACGCAGAACAAGCGCCAGCGAAAAGGCCACGGCCCCGGAACTGATCAACCCGCGCAGCCAGAGATCGACGCTCAATCCGGTCATCGTCACGATCATCAGGCCGGAGAGCAGCGCCATCGAGGCGCGCACGCCGGTGATGAACCGGGTGAAGCGCAGCACCGTCTCCTGATAGATATCGAAGCCCTGACGCATGTACCGGTCGCTCTCTTCGTGGCGAGCGAAGAGCTTCAGCGTCTGGATATTACTGTAGGAATCGACCATGCGACCGTTCAGCATGGAGGCGGCTTCAGCGGTCTCGCGGGAGTGATAACGGATGCGCGGCACGAAATAGCGGGCAAGCACGCCAAAGGCGCAAAGCCACAGAAGAACAACCAGCGCAAGCGAAAAGTCCAGCCGCGCGACGAGCACCAGCGTCGTTGCTGCGTAAATGCCGACGAACCAGACGCTCTCCATGAGCGAGGTCACGAGGTCGCCCACTGCCTGACCGGCCGACCAGACCTTGGTCACGATCCGACCGGAAAAATCGCTCTGAAAGAAATGCAGCGATTGTCGCGACACATGCAGATACGACTGCCATCGCGCGAGATTGTAAAAGCCCGGCGTGATCACCTGCTGATCGACCAGCGCGATCAGGAAGGCGACAACGAAGCGAACGAGGCCGATCAGCCCCAGCATGCCGAAGAGCTCGGCGCCATGTGCAGCAAGCAGTTCGCTCCAGCCGACGCCCGGTTTGACGGTTCCCAGGATGTCCACCAGCCGTCCGACAAACCAGAACAATGCAGCCTCGATCGCCGCCGACATGCCGCCGAGAATAAGCATCGCAACGAAGGGCCATTTGGCCTGGCCGATGTAGAACCAGATGAAGCCGGCCGTCGCACGCGGCGGCTGAATATTGTCGCGCGGTCGGAACGGGTTGATCCAGTTCTCAAACAGATTGAGTATCGGGCGCAGAAACATCGTTGCGATATAGGCTGAAACGGCCCTACGGCAAAGGGAATGCAAGGCAGATACAACCTTATATTTTGGTAATTTTCGGTAACATCGACGGCATTAGCGTTGAATGTCGCTGACCTCGTGCCAATCTCGGAGTACAATCGCCGCTTAACGGAGAAATACCCTATGGAAACGAAGATGCTTGCAGCGCATATTCCGCTTCCGCTCGCGGGCAGGCTCGACGAAACCGCTGCACAACTTGGTATCTCGCGCGACTTCATTGTCAGTGAGGCGATCGCCGCATGGCTCGACCGCGAGGAAGAGCGCCGCCTGACAGCCCTCCGTGCCATGGCAGGGGCAGGCGCCCTCGTCCTGGTGGAGCGCCACAGGGTTAGAGACTGGGCCGATAGCCTGTGAGCAGGCGTTGAATAATATTTTGAAACGAAAGGTCCTCCCGGATTTGCTGGGAGGACCTTTCATTTGTTACTCCGCCGCTTGCTCGGCTTCTTCCGAGTGATCGGCTAGGAAGCCGCCGGATTGGCGGCTCCAGAGGTCGGCATAAATGCCGCCCTGCCCGACGAGATCGCCATGCGAGCCTGTCTCGATGATCCGGCCCTTATCGAGCACGATCAGCCGGTCCATCTCGGTCAGCGTTGAAAGGCGATGGGCGATCGCGATCACCGTCTTGCCTTCCATCAGCGCAAACAGGTTTTCCTGGATCGCCGCTTCCACTTCCGAATCGAGCGCCGATGTCGCCTCGTCGAGCACCAGGATCGGTGCGTCCTTCAGGAAGACGCGGGCAATCGCAATGCGCTGGCGCTGGCCGCCGGAGAGCTTGACGCCCCGTTCGCCGACCTGAGCATCGAGCCCCTTGCGTCCCTGCATGTCGACAAGTCCTTCGACGAACTCCCAGGCATTCGCCCGCTTTGCCGCTTCGATCACCTCCGCATCCGTCGCGTCCGGACGACCGTACGCGATGTTTTCGCGGATCGAGCGATGCAGCAGAGACGTATCTTGCGTCACCACGCCGATCAGCGAACGGAGGCTTTCCTGCGACACCGCCGCAATATCCTGCCCGTCGATGGTGATGCGGCCCGCTTCCAGATCGTAAAAGCGCAACAGCAGGTTCATCAACGTCGTCTTGCCGGCACCGGAGCGGCCGACGAGACCGACCTTCTCGCCCGCCTTGATGTCCAGTGACAGGTTGTCGACGACGCCGTTGCCCTTGCCGTAATGGAAGCGGATGCGCTCGTAGTGGATTGCACCTTTCTTCGCCTCCATCTGCGGCGCACCCGGCTTGTCGGTGATGTCGTGGTTCTTCGTCATCATCTCCATGCCGTCATAAACGGTGCCGATGTTCTCGAAGAGTGCCGATACCTCCCACATGATCCACTGCGACATGCCGTTGACCCGCATCGCAAGGCCGATCGCGATGGCGATTGCACCGACAGAGATCTGACCATTCAGCCAAAACCAGATCGACAGGCCTGAGACAACGAAGAGCGCCACGCAGTTGTTTATATAGACGGACATGTGGAACAGCGTGACGCGACGCATCTGCTGGTGCACCGTCTCAAGGAATTCGCCCATGCCCGCCTTGGCATAGCCCTCTTCCCTCCCGGCATGCGAGAAGAGCTTGACGGTCGCAATGTTCGTATAGCTGTCGACCACGCGCCCCGTCATCATCGAGCGCGCGTCCGCCTGCTGTGCGGCGATCTTGCGGAGCCGCGGCACGAAATAGGAGACGATGCCGACATAGGCACCGAGCCAGATCAGGATCGGGATCATCAGCCGCCAATCGGCCGCCGCGATCACGATGATCATCGTCAGGAAGTAGGTGACGACATAGACGAAGACATCGAGGATCTTCATCGTCGTTTCGCGGACGGCCAGCGACGTTTGCATCACCTTGGTCGCAACGCGTCCGGCGAACTCGTTGGCGAAGAAGGTCATGCTGTGGCGCAGCAGGAAGCGGTGCATCTGCCAGCGCGCTATCATCGGATAGTTGCCGAGCAGGACCTGATGCATGATCAGGGAATCCAGCCCCGCCGCCAATGGCAGGCCGATCAGGATCAAAGCCGCCATCAAGGCGAGCCTCGGCCATTCTGTCTGCAGGAATGTCGCCTTGTCGGCATGCGACAGCCAGTCGACGATATCGCCGAGGAACTGGAAGAGCATCACCTCGCCGATTGCAATCAATGCAGTCAGCACCGCCATGGCTGCAAGCCACGGTGCCGCCGGCTTCGTGTAATGCCAGCAGAAGGCAAAGAGGCCTTTCGGAGGAACACTAGGCTCCTCGCTCGGAAAGGGATTCAATCGCTGTTCAAACCAGCTGAACATGAAAATGCTCCGGAACTTCACCGTTCCGCCTCCCGGCCTGCGCAAACAACGCTTGGGCACATATGGGAACCGGACGTTCAAGGGGCGAGGCCGCAACGGCCGCGCAATGGATCAAAAAAGTGGAATTTCAGGAAGATATGCGCACTAGAGGCGCGGAATCGCGACGCCGGTCATCACGGCCGGAAGGCGCACACGTGGCAAATTGTTCATCTTGGCCTCCCTGCTAGCGATTGAAGATGCGCACTCATAACGCGAAACCATCGAAATTTCCAGTCCGGAATTGGCCGAACCGGAACAATTCGGCCAGTTGCCAAGAGCAAAAGAATATCAGAAGCTCGTCGCTATGCAGCCATAGGTCTTATCAGCCAGAAGAACTTGCGGAACATGACAACTGCGTCTCCGCCTGTGCCGGCCAATCAGAGCAACGCCAGCATCTGCCGGGGTTGCTGGGATCAGATGCGCGTGCCCATCCCGATCCGTGGCCCGCTCGCCCTGCCCTTCCGCGCATTCGGCATCACTCGCAGCAAAATGAATCCCGATATCTGCACGATCTGCGAACGGTCCTTTCAATACGTCAAGAAGCAGCGTCAGATCACCGCCAATGCAACCATCCTGTTTGCTGACATCAGGGGGTTTACGGACCTGTCGGAGCGCATCGAAGCGGTCAAACTGAGCGAGATCGTCAGCCTCTTTCAGGATCGCTGCGCACAGGCGGTCTGGGCACACGACGGCATCGTCAACAAACAGATGGGCGATGGCCTGATGGCGATCTTCAATTTTCCGATCGTCAGAAAGGATCACGCCGGCGCGGCGATCATGGCAGCGCTCGACATACAGCGATCCTGTGCAGCAGCTCTGAACTGTCTCAATCCGGACCTCGACGGACTGGCAGGCCGCAGACTCGGCGTCGGTGTCGGCATCCATACCGGCGATGTCCAGATCGGCGAGTTTTCAAGCTTTCGCAGCGATTTCACGGCGATCGGCGGTGTGGTCAATCTGGCTGCGCGGCTGGAATCTCAGGCCGCCGCCGGCGAGATTCTCCTGTCATCAGAGACGGCTACCCACGCCCCGGACCTCGCGGGCGCAGCGGAAGAGCGCCTGCTCGTGCTCAAGGGCATAGAACAACAGGTGCAGGCGCGGGTGCTGGTCAAGAGCTGAGCTGCTGCGTCCTCCGGCTTTCTTCCAGGGGAACCGGACGTGCGTAATTGGCGCCCCAGTTGCGTCGGGACCATAGTTACACTACGGCTCCTCGGCAAAGCAGTAGGCGGTGCACCGGATGATTGATCTCAGACTGGCTCTTTATCAACCTGATATCCCCGGCAATACCGGTACAATCCTGCGGCTTGCGGCCTGCCTCGGGATCGCTGTCGACATCATCGAGCCGGCAGGCTTCGATATTTCCGATCGCAATCTGAAGCGTGCCGGCATGGATTACATCGTAGCGGCCGCGCTGACCCGCCATGTCAGCTGGGACCGTTTCGACGAATGGCGCGCTTCCACCGGCCGCCGCATCGTTCTCGCTTCGACCAAGGCAACGGACCGATATACCGACTTCGCGTTCCGGCCGACCGATATCCTGCTTTTCGGCCGCGAAAGCGCAGGCGTTCCGGATCACGTTCACGACAAAGCCGATGCCCGGGTCCTGATCCCGATGGTCGAGGGGCAACGCTCGATCAACGTTGCGGTTTCCGCCGCGATGATCGTCGGCGAAGCCATGCGGCAGACTGCCTGGAGTTGATTTTCGCCCTTCTCGAGACACATGTAGAAGTGTCGTTGCGATACGTCACAAACGGCATTGTGATATCGCAGAACAGGCGTATTATCCTTAGCCGGACAATCAAAAATCAGCATCCAGGCCGGAATTTCCTCGAAATGGCAATGTGCTGAAACTCAGATTGCACAGCTTTGCACCGGCCGCGAACGAGAAGAAAAAGACCGCCTAGAATGGAATCCACAATCGTCATGATAAACCTGTTCGGCGCAGTGGCGCTGCTGCTGTTCGGCCTCGCGCAGGTGAAGGACGGCGTTTCGCGGGCTTTCGGAGCGCGGCTCAGGACGGGTCTGGCGACCGGTACGCGCAGCGGATTGCGCTCCTTCGTTTCAGGCTTTGTCGCTACGGTAGCATTGCAGAGTTCGACGGCTACGGCGCTGATGGTCGCCTCGTTCGTCGAGCGCGAACTGGTGAAGCCGCGCATGGCGCAGATCGTATTGCTCGGCGCCAATGTCGGCACGGCGGTGACTGCCTGGATTGTCGCTACCGGCATCGAGTGGCTATCCCCGCTCGTCATCCTCGCAGGCATCGTGCTCTATCGCAGCGGCTCGACTAACCGGCAGGGCGGCGGCACCGCCCTGATCGGAATCGGCTTGATGCTGTTGTCGCTGCATCTCCTGAGCGGCGCGACTGAACCCATGCGCCAATCTCCAGCACTCGCGGCTTTCATCGGCCTGCTCGACAATGCCTGGCCGGTAGCGCTCGCCTTCTCAGCCGGCATTGCTTTCATCTCCTCATCGAGTCTCGCCGCCGTCGTGTTGATCCTCTCTCTGACATCGACCGGCATCCTCTCGGCCGGCCTCGTCATCGTCCTGGTTTTGGGTGCCAATCTTGGCGGCGCAATTCCGCCGGTCGTCGCGTCGCTTTCCGGGCCCGCTTCCGCCAAGCGGGTCACGCTTGGCAACTTGATCATCCGCGCCGCCGGCTGCGTGATAGCGCTTCCACTTGCCGGTTACGCCGGTGAACTATTGGAAATGCTGCCGCTTGACCCAGCCAAGCTGCCGGTCGATGCTCATCTCGGCTTCAACCTCGTGCTTGCCGCCCTCGCATGGCCCTTCTCGCGGTTGCTGTCGCGGCTGATGCTGTATCTAGTTCCGGAAGAAGCGCAGACCGACAACGCACCCAAATATCTTGACGAGCACGAGCTATCGGCGCCCGTGGTGGCGCTCGCCAGCGCGACCCGCGAAGTGCTCGGCGTCGGTGACCTCATTGAACGCATGCTGATGCGCGCTTCCGAGGCCTTCGAGCAGAACGATCTGACAAAGCTCAAGGAGCTTCCCGGGCTCGAAAAGCGCGTTGACAGCCTGCAGCAGGAGGTAAAGATCTACCTTTCGAAGCTCGGTCGCGAAGGGTTGAGCGAAGAGAATGCCCGCCACTCGATCGTTATCATCGACTACGCGATCAACCTCGAACATATCGGCGACATCATCGAAAAAGGCCTGCTGCCGCAAATCACCAAAAAGGCTTCACTCGGCCTCAGATTCTCCGAAGATGGGTATCGGGAACTGAAGAAACTCTTCCACCTGACGATCGACAACTTGCGGATCGCGCAAACGATCTTCGTGACGCGCGATTTCAATCTCGCCAAGCAGATGATGGAAGTGAAGGTCGAGGTGCGCAGGATGGAGAAGCAATCTGCCGAACGACACCTCGAAAGGCTGCGCGAAGGCCATGCCGACAGCCTGCAGACGAGCTCCCTGCATCTCGACATGCTGCGCGACCTGAAGCGTATCAACGCCCATATCATCTCGGTCGCTCACCCCATTCTCGACGAAAGCGGGCTGCTGATCGAAAGCCGTCTGCGTACGCCGGCGGAATGACGATCAGTCGGCGGAAGGCAATCGGCGCATCGTGAATTCGATCTGGTCGTTGTCCAGCTGCCGCCAGCTTTCGACCTCGGTCCAGTAGGCCGCCTTCGGGTATTCGGCAAACCATTCGCGAGCCTTTGCCCGCGCATCGAGCAAACCAAGCCGATATGTCTCGCGCACGAAGTGATCGCCCTTCCGGGCAGAGCCTTCCGCACGATGCCGTTCGATCCTGCGCTTCAAGCCGTCAAACGACGGAGGTCCCGGGATTTTAGCCATGAAAGCTACCTCCAGCCCGAAGGTAGTATTGAAAGTACTAATTTGCGAGTCGAATCTTCCCCGCCTCGACTGCGTCCTTCCGCCTGCTGGCGGGACGCCGGTGCAGCTGTTACCACGAGTTCATGATCAGACGTGATCGAGTCGCTACGCCATACTAGCGAACGCGGGGGTAATGATGGAACGACCAGAACTGCCGATCGGCCTGCCGGACGATATCGAAGAAAAGAAGACTGCCGCTCGCACATGGTTCGAAGGATTGCGCGACACCATCTGCGCCTCCTTCGAGGAGCTGGAAGACGAGCTGACCGGCCCTCTCTCAGACCAGGAACCGGGCCGTTTCGTCGGCAAGGAATGGTCGCGCGAAAATGGCGCTGGCGGCGGTGGTCGGATGTCGATGATGCATGGCCGCGTTTTCGAGAAGGTTGGCGTTCATACCTCGACCGTTTACGGCGAATTCGCGCCGGATCTGCGCGCCCAGATGCCGGGCGCCAGCGAAGACCCGCGCTTCTGGGCCTCGGGGATTTCGCTGATCGCCCATCCGGTGAACCCCAACGTGCCAGCCGTACACATGAATACCCGCATGGTCGTTACCTCCAGCCGCTGGTTCGGAGGCGGTGCGGACCTGACGCCCGTTCTCGAAAACCGCCGCACGCAGGATGACGACGATACCCGGCTCTTCCACAAGGCAATGGAAATTGCCTGCCGCAGCCACTTGGCCGTCGCAGATTACGACGTCTACAAGAAATGGTGCGACGAGTATTTCTTCCTGAAACACCGCAACGAGCCGCGCGGCGTCGGCGGCATCTTCTACGACTGGCTGCATTCCAGCCCCGAGGCCGGCGGGTGGGATGCCGATTTCGCTTTCACGCGCGATGTCGGCCGCGCCTTCGCCATGGTCTATCCCAAAATCGTTCGCCTAAACTTCAACAAGGAGTGGAGCGAAGCCGATCGTGACGAACAGTTGATCAGGCGTGGCCGCTATGTTGAGTTCAATTTGCTCTATGATCGCGGTACAATCTTCGGACTGAAGACCGGCGGCAACATCGAATCCATCCTGTCTTCGATGCCCCCAGTTGTCTGGTGGCCGTGACTGTACGCTAGTGTACAGGTAAAAATACATTTCAAGGCCTTCAAGAAGCGTGAACGAGTGTTAAATTAGGAGTGTGTTGCGTAACAATCGGAGGAGGGTTGTCATGACGATACAAAGCGGCTCACCAGCATCTGCGGATGTTCGGGAGTCAGCACGAGCAATCGAAATGCCGGACTTCCTGAGCCGTATTGCCGAAGAAATGAGGGCAAAAAGCGGCTCTGATCTGCCCCTATGCTGCTTCATCGAACAGGTGAGACTCCAGCTCGCTGCCGGAAAATCACTTGAAGAATTGCAAGAAAAGATGCGCGAAAGTGCAGCGTCAAATGCACCGTATGAGTCATCCGACTGCTATCGCGCCTGGGCCATGCCGGAGTAATCCGTATGTGTTACCGGCCGGCGCACGTCGTCGGCTGGAACTTTCTCCCGGTTTCGTACATTGAAGACAGCGCTATCATTCTGTCATCTTCCGGACAAAGGAGTAGACAATGCGACTTTTCGAATGTGGTACGCTTGTTCCGGGCTGTTCTTGGCACACACGCGCCAACGAAGACGCCGAAATCGTCCGCCGCGCGATCGAGCATATGAAAACCGCCCATGGTGAAACAACCATTCGCGAAAACATGGTCGACAACATCAAGGCCCGCATCCGCGACGAAGCGACTGCCGCCTGATCACCTCGGAAGGTCCTTCAGCCGGGCGAGCAGGGTCGCCCGGTCCGCGGCAAAATTCTCTTCCACCCATTGGTTCTCAAGCTTCGCCAGTGCCTCGCCGACGCGCGGCCCCGCCGGAATGCCTTTGGAAATGACATCGCCGCCGCCGATCGGGAACTGCGGCTTCTTCCACGCCAGAGCATGATCCAGGAGCTTACCGAGCCTTGCCGACCGGCTCATCTCATTCATGTCACCCTCCGCCTTGCCGCGAGCAACAGCCAGAGCGAGCTTCAGACGCGTCACGATACCTTCAGCACCGTTGCGGTAGAGCAGCCGGTCGAAGGCTGCGGCCGATATTTCGTCATTGACGGCCGGAGCCGCCGCCCAGGCTCTGAAATAGGCCGCTTCGGCATTTGAGAGTTTCAGGCGTGCCGCCATCTTCTCGAGCCGCTCGGCATCCGGCGGAACGATCGAGGCGAGCCGCAAGAGCGGATCCAGTAACCAGCCAAGGGCCTTTTCGGTCGAAACGAGAGCGGGGATGGCGTCGATGCCCCATTTCTCCGTTTCCGGCAGGACTTCATTGAGCACCGCGACCTGTCGCATCCAGAGCAGCGCCCTGCCGGGATCTTCGGCGGAAAGCAGCTTGCGAAGCTCCGACCAGACGCGTTCGGACGAAAGCGTACTGAGCTTCGAGCGCGCCGCTGCACAGGCTTTCAGGCCCTCCGCATCCGGCCGGCCCGAGCCGTAATAGGCAAAGAACCGGAAGAAGCGCAGGATGCGCAGGTAATCTTCGGCGATGCGCGTCGCTGCATGACCGATGAACCGGATATTGCGCTTCTCGACATCCGCAAGCCCGCCGACGAGATCGACGACCTTACCTTCGGAATTCATGTAGAGCGCGTTGATCGTCAAATCGCGCCGTTCGGCATCCGCTTGCCAGTCCGTGCTGAAGGCAACCTTCGCGCGACGCCCGTCGGTCTCGACGTCGGTGCGCAGCGTCGTCACTTCGAATGGTTTTCCCTCGATCACCAGCGTCACCGTGCCATGCGCAATGCCGGTCGGGACTGCTTTGACACCGTCCTCCTTCGCCCGTTCGATCACCGCATCCGGCGTCAGCGTCGTCGCGATGTCGATATCGCTGACCGGCAGCCCCATCAGGCTGTTACGCACCGCCCCGCCGACGACGCGCCCTTCCCCGCCGTCTGCGTTCAGCAATGCAAAGACGCGTTGAAGGCGGGGATCCTCGAACCATGCTTGATCAGCAAGGCTGGTCATTCATAAAGCCTCTCATAAAGTGTGCGGACGATGCCCGCGGTGATGCCCCAGATCATCCAGCCTTCATAGGGCATACGGTAAAAATGCCGGTCGATGCCTTCGACCTCGCGTCGGTCGCGTGTGTGATTGTCCGGGTTCATCAGAAACGAAAGCGGCACCTCAAAGACGTCGTCGACTTCCCGCGGGTTAAGCTGGAGCTCGAAGCCGGGCTTCACCACGGCGAGCACAGGGGTAATGCGAAACCCGGTCGCGGCAAGATAATGCGGCAGGCGCCCGACCGTCTCGACGAACGCGCCCGCAATCCCGATCTCTTCCTGCGTCTCGCGGATCGCAGCCATTTCCGGTGAAACGTCGGTCGGATCAATTGCCCCGCCGGGGAAAGAGATCTGCCCGGAATGCTTGCGCAGGTTTGCCGTGCGCTTGGTGAAAATCACGCGCGCGTCATCGCCGGTGTCGACAACCGGCACCAGCACCGCAGCATCGCGAAGATGCAAGTTCTCCACCATCGCCACGATATCCGGGTTGAGGATGTGATCGCCGTGATCCCGCCAGGAGTGATCAACCGGACCGCCGGTCTGATTGAGCGCCCGGCGGCGAAATTCGGCAGCGGAATAGCGTGGATAGCGTTTGGTCAGTGCATCGCTCATCGGGAAAGCGCATCCAGTTCGTCGGCCGGCATGACGGGAAAGATGCAGCCGCCGGACCGGACGCAGAACATGTCCCTGCCCTCGATGATGCTGACTTCTCCGGTCTCCACAAGTTCGTACATGACCGCACGCGACACCAAAGCCTCGAGGCGCCCGCGGACATGCAAATACGGCTTAAGTTCGCTGTTCTCGCCATGGATCACGAAGCGCAGCGAATGCTCCTTTCCGGCTTCTACGACATCGCCGGTATTGGTGCGGAATGTCAGCATCTGATCGCCGCCGCGATCGGAGACGCTCATCTCGACGGCGACGAATGGTGCATCGACGACGCTGATTCCGACTTTTTCGACAGGCGTCACGAGATAGGTCTTGCCGTCGTCATCCTTGCGCAAAACGGTCGAGAACAGGCGCACCAAGGGCGCGCGGCCGATTGGCGTGCCCATATAGAACCAGGTGCCGTCGGCGCGGATTTCCATGTCGATATCGCCGCAAAAGGGCGGATTCCACTTCTCGACGGGTGGAAGCCCCCGCTTCCCGCCCGTTTCGCCAGCGGCGCGCGAAATCAGCGCGGCCAGCCCTGCGGCATCTTCGCTCGCCCTGATCTCTTGCGCTGCCATCGTTCTGTCCCGGTTTGCTTTTAACGAGAAGGATCAGTCACGAGATAGTCATTTGAAGCGAACTTGTCAGCCCGTAACATCTTCATAACTCTATCGGGTATGAACAACTGGCGTAAAATCAGCCGATTCGCGACGAATGATCCAGCCGTTGGAGATGCCTAATGGGTATGATGCAGACCGAAGACAGCCTCGATGAAAAGGCAATCATCGCCGCCGCGGAAAGGGCGCTTGCCGATATCGCCCTTATCCGCGAAGAAATCTCCAAGGTGATCTTCGGCCAGGAAAGCGTCGTTGAAAATACGTTGCTCGCCGTTCTTTCCGGCGGCCATGCGCTTCTGGTGGGTGTCCCTGGGCTTGCAAAGACCAAGCTGGTGACGACGCTTGGCGAAGTGCTCGGCCTTGGCGCGAACCGCATCCAGTTCACTCCGGACCTGATGCCCTCGGACATCCTCGGCTCCGAAGTCATGGATCAGGATGACAGCGGCCGCCGTTCCTTCCGTTTCGTCAAGGGCCCGGTCTTCGCACAGTTGCTCATGGCGGACGAAATCAACCGCGCCTCGCCGCGTACGCAGTCGGCGCTGTTGCAATCCATGCAGGAATACCATGTCACCATCGCCGGCCAGCGATACGACCTGCCGGCGCCCTTCCACGTTCTCGCCACGCAGAACCCGCTTGAGCAGGAAGGCACCTATCCGCTACCGGAAGCGCAGCTTGACCGTTTCCTTCTGCAGGTGGACGTGCACTATCCGGAACTCGCGGCCGAGCGCCAGATCCTCCTCGAAACGACAGGCCTCAGCGAAACAAAGCCGAAAGCCGTGCTCAACGCCGGGCGGCTGATGGAGATCCAGAAGCTCATTCGCCAGATGCCGGTGAGCGACAAGGTCGTCGACGCAATCCTCGATCTGGTGCGTTCCGCCCGCCCCGGCCAGGGCAACGCCACGACCGACAAGCATGTCGCCTGGGGCCCCGGCCCGCGCGCCGGCCAGTCGATGATGCTCTGCGCCCGCGCCCGGGCGCTCTACGAGGGCCGTCTCGCGCCGTCGATCGATGATATCTACGCGCTTGCCGAACCCGTTCTCGAACACCGAATGGCGCTCACCTTCGCCGCCCGTGCCGAAGGCATGTCCGTCCGCGACGTCATCGCCGGATTGGTCAAGCAGGCCAAGGGATAAGGAAGCCGGACGCGTGGCAGTAATCGGACAGATCGTCAATCCGACACCAGGCAGCGATGCCCTTGCCCGTGCAAGACAACGGGCCTCTCTGGTGCCGGATTGCCTGGTCGAAGCCAAGCGCATCGCCAACACCGTGATCGCCGGCTGGCATGGCCGCCGCAAGCGCGGCATAGGCGAGAATTTTTGGCAGTTCCGCCCCTATACCGAAGGTGAAAGCCTGTCGCGCATCGACTGGCGCCGCTCAGCCCGCGACGATCACACCTATGTTCGCGAACGCGAATGGGAAGCCGCTCACACCATTTGGCTCTGGGCCGACATGTCGCCGTCGATGATGTACCAGTCGACCTTCGGCAGCGTCTCGAAGGAGAGCCGCGCGCTCGTTATCATGCTGGCTCTTGCTGAAA
>NZ_JBNDHS010000045.1:0-51204 GCF_056755095.1 Rhizobium sp. SVR5-9E
GCCTTTATCGTGACCTCGAGGAGCGCGAGGCCAAGATCCGGCGCCTGGTCGATGCCAATATCATCGGGATTTTGATCATGACTTTGGAGGGCGAGATCATCGAGGCCAACGACGCGTTCCTGAAGTGCGTGGGCTACGACCGGCAAGATCTCGCAGCGGGACATATCCGCTGGACGAAGCTGACGCCGCCCGAATGGCGATCCGTCGGCGAGCGGGCGGCGGCCGATATCCGCGCCAGGGGGAGCTGCGACCCGTTCGAAAAGGAATATTTTCGCAAGGACGGCAGTCGGGTGCCAGTGCTGATCGCCAGTGCCGCCTTCGACGAGGCGCGCAGCAAGGCGGTCATATTCGTGCTCGACCTGACCGAACTCAAGCGAGCCGAAGCGGAGGCCCGCGCCAGCGAGCAGCGGTATCGCGACATGCAGATGGAGCTGGCACATGCCAACCGGGTCGCGACCATCGGGCAGCTTACCGCCTCGATCGCCCATGAGGTCAATCAGCCGATCGCCGCAACCGTCACCAATGCCCAGGCCGCATTGCGCTGGATGGACATGGAGCAGCCGGATCTCGCAGAAGTCCGCCAGGCGCTTGATCGGATCGCCAGGGACGGCAGGCGGGCTGGCGAGGTCATTAGCCGCATACGCGGGCAGATCAAGAAAGCCCCACCACAGCAAGAGGTGGTCGACATCAATGAAACAATTGACGAGGTGATCAGCCTTGCCCGAAGCGAAATCACCAAGAGCGGGATAAAAGTGAACAGGCAGTTCGCCGATAGCCTGCCGCTCCTGCAGGGCGACCGGGTGCAACTGCAGCAGGTGATCCTGAACCTGGTCATCAACGCTACTGAAGCCATGGGCACCATGATCGACGGTTCACGCGAGCTGCGAGTTCGGACGATGAAGGAGGGCGCCAACTGCCTGTGCGTGGCCGTGGCTGATACAGGCCCCGGCCTCGGACCAGAGCTGCTCGAACGGATTTTCAGTCCCTTCTACACGACCAAGCCTGGCGGCATGGGTCTCGGTCTGTCGATCTGCCGTTCGATCGTCGAAGCGCATGGAGGTCGATTGTGGGCTGAGGCAGATAATCCCCGCGGCGCGGTCTTTCAATTCACCCTGACTTCAGTACCGGGTCCGCCTCTTCCCGCTGAACATGCCGACACGCTAGTGGGTGGTTAGTCCGTGGCTCTGACCGGATCGTAATCGATGGCTGTTCGACGGTGCCTGGGTTCTTCCGTTGGTCCGAGATGAATGAGTTGGCCAATGATGTCGTGAAAGACGGCAAGACAGTTGGCGTAGAGGAGCTTTTCATGTTCAAAGGCCGCCATTTCGACCGTTCCGTGATCCTGCTGTGTGTGCGCTGGTACTGACCTACAATCTCAGTCTTCGCCGAGCAGGCTGTGTTCCGGCACGCAAATTTAATACTCAATACCGTTTGACAGCGCGGATCCTCGAACCCACCCGCCAGCTACGTGCAAGCCGCCTCCGCTATACATCCTGAGGGTGCAAGATTCCCAAGATGCGAAATCGCGCATTCATAGCCGCAGGAACTGCGGTTAATCCCGTTACGGCCCAAAGGGACCGTTCTTCCATAGAGGTTTAACGATGGTGAGCTTAAATCCCTCAGTTTACGGAAATCCGGCTTTGGCTTTGGCGCTTTACAGACCAGAAGCCTTGGCAGCGCATCAGGCGAAGCCGATAGACACGACTGGCGGACCTTCGGCAAATCTAATCCCCGACGACGGAAATGTAGATGACTTCATCTACGATCCCGCCGGCAAATTTACTTCAGGCCGCGAGAACCTTCCTGCTTCGGCTACGCAAGAATTCAGTGCGCCAGCGAGGGACGCCTCTGCAAATTTTTGGGAACATCCTGGTAAATTTCAAAAGGATATCGAGAAGAACAATCCCGCCTATCGGCATTTTCAAGAATTGATCGCTGAAAGCGGAGGATACGAAGAAAATGCCATCAAAGACATCGCCGCCAGCCCGCAAAATCAGGCTATGAAGGAGGCGGGCGTCCGTGACGAAGCACCGAAACGTGCCAACGACCTGATCATGTGGACGAGTGGCCTCAATAACTTCATTGCCGCGTCGAAAACAGAGCAATATCAGACGGATGAAGCCTATCGGAATAAAATAGACGCGCTAACTGGCCGTCTGAAGGACATTATTTCGAACAATGTCCGCTATTTGACCAGCCAGACGAGCGTGAGCGGCACGTTAATTCAGGCCAATAACGACGGCACATATTCCATACCTGATTTCACGATCGGTTACGATGGAGACGTGCTCTATGCGCATTCTTCCACTGGCGGATCGCCCGATGCAGTTTGAGACCCCATTCAGCTAAAAGCCGGAGGTGCGGTCGCGCCTTCGCCTGGCGGAAAGTGGCAGCGAAGCGACGTAGTCGCTCTCGAAGGGACTCGAACCGCAGACCTGTGAATTCGATTCCGGCGTCATAAATGATTTATGGAACTAAAGGCGTGGCACGGGACTCAAGCTTGCGTTGCCGTCTCGGGTTTCGTGTTGCTGAGGCGCACGAAGCTCATGGATATGTGCGAGCGGCGAATGTGGCTTGCGGCGCTGACGTCGCCGATCTCGACGGCGGTACGAACCTCGGCGATTTCGCGGGCAAAGATTGCCACCTCTTGCGCGAGGTTCATTTGGGAAATCGATTTGAGCCAAATCCGTGCAGTCTGATAGTAGAGGCGTTCGGAGATTTCGCGCAACGGTTCGTTCTCGGTCAGCCGCATCAGGCCGTGGAAGAAATCGATATTAAGCTGGGCGAAGGCGCGCGGATCGGGCTTCTGCTGCAGATCGCTTCCACGGCGCTCGAGTTCACGGAATAGCCCAATCGTTTCGGGCGTCGGCGGAACGGGTGACAGTTTTCCGACCAGTTCGGCAAGTTCCATGCGAAGCTGATAGACTTGGACGAATGCATCGATTTCCACATCCGTCACTATCGTGCCCACGCCATGCACGGATCGCAGGAGACCCTGGGATTCGAGCCAGCCGAGCACGCGCCTGAGCGGCGTCCGGCTGATGCCGAATTCGGCGGCGAGCGCCTCTTCGCTGAGCCGTGTTCCCGGCGGATAGTCAAGAAGGCAGATACGATTTCTGAGCAGCGTATAGATGCGCTGAAAGCGTTCGCGCGAGGCGTTCACCTGCGTTTCGTCACCGCCGCCGGACTTCGCCGCTCTAGCCATTTCGTAATCGTTGTCCGTCTCATATTCACGCATGGACGATGGATCCTTTGTCGGGTCTCATCGTCCCTTACATCAAGTGATGAGCCTCTGCTTCAGTCCGCTTAGCATATCCAGACAGGCCTTCAACTGATCGAGGCTTACAAATTCGTCTGGCTTGTGGGCCTGGGCGATGGAACCCGGTCCACAGACCACGGTAGAAATGCCGAGCTGCTGGAAGAGCCCGGCCTCCGTGCCGAAGGAAACGACATCCGCGGTCGTTGCGCCGGTCAGCGCGGAGACGATGGCCCGGGCCTCGTTTTCCGTCGTCGGCTCGAGGCCGTCGATCTCGCCCACCACATGCGTGTGGATGGCCGCCGAGGGACAGACCGAACGCATGGAGGGAAGCAGGACTTCCTCACAATAGGCCCTTATGTGGCTTTTGACATAGTCGGCATCCGCCCGGCGGATCGGCCGCATCTCCCATTCGACGGCGCAATGACCGGCGATCACATTGCGGGCCGTGCCGCCCTGGATGCGGCCCGCCTGCAGCGTCGTCCATGGCGGGGTGAAGGGGCTCGCCGGAACCGCCTCCCGAAGTTCTTTGCCGATCTCCAGCAGCCGGCCAATATAGCGAACCGCGTATTCAATGGCATTCACGCCGAGATCGGGATTGGAAGCGTGACCCTCCAGTCCGGTGAATTCGGTCGTGTATTCATAGCAGCCCTTGTGCCCCTCGATGATGCGCATCTCTGTCGGTTCGCCGATGATGGCGACCGAGGGCTTGAGCTCGATGCGCCTGAGTTCGGCAGCCAGCTCCTGGCCGCCGAGGCAGCCCACTTCCTCATCGAAGGTAAAGGCGAAGTGAACCGGCCTCCTGAGATCGAGGCTCGCATAGTCCGGCGCTATGGCGAGTGCTGCGGCGATGAACCCCTTCATGTCGCAGGTGCCGCGGCCGTAAAGACGCCCATCCGCCTCGCGCAGCGAAAAAGGGTCTGATTGCCACTCGTCCCCTTCCGCCGGCACGACGTCGGTATGGCCTGATAGCACGATGCCGCCATCGCACTCCGGCCCGATGGAGGCAAAGAGGTTCGCCTTCGTTCCGCTCTGGTCGCGCATCACGGAGACACGCGCTCCGCAATCGTTCAGGCGGGCGGCGGCGTAAGCGATCAGCGCGAGGTTGCTGTCGGACGAGACAGTCGGAAAGGCGACGAGATCGGCAAGGATCGAGCGCGTCTCGGAAATGAGCATTCTATCAGTCCTTGACGATCAGCTTGCGCGGTCTGCTGCAGAGGCATTCCGCGGCGCCATTTTCGCGGATCAGGATGGTCTCGGTGATTTCCATGCCCCAGTCCTGCATCCAGAGGCCCGGCATGAAATGGAAGGTCATGCCCGGTTCGAGTACGGACTGATCCTCCTCGCGCAACGAGATCGTGCGCTCGCCCCAGTCCGGCGGATAGGAGAGACCGACCGGATAGCCGCAGCGGGCGCCGCGTTCGATGCCCGCACGCTCGAGCGGCGCGGCAAGCGCTTTGGCGATGTCGCAGGCCCGGTTGCCGGCGCGCGCGGCCTCCAGACCGGCTTCGAGACCCTCCACCAGGGCCTTCTCCGCCTCGAGCAGGAAGGCAGGCGGCTTGCCGAGAAAAACGGTCCGGCAGAAAGGTGCGTGATAGCGACGGTAGCAGCCGGCGATTTCGAAGAAGGTCGCGGTTCCCGTTTCGGTTTCCCGATCGTCCCATGTCAGGTGCGGTGCGGCGGCGTCGCTGCCGCTTGGAAGCAAGGGCACGATCGCCGCATAGTCACCCCAAGCGTCGTCGGTGCCGCGCACGGCGTCGCCAAGGATGTCGGCGACCAGCTCGTTCTTCTTCAGGCCCGGCCGCATACGCTCCGCAATACCGTCCACGATCTTTTCGGAAATGCGTGCCGCCTTGCGCATGAAGGCGATTTCCTCGCCGCTCTTGACGTTCCGCTGCCAGTTGACGAGCGCGGTCGCGTCGACGAGATCCGCGTCCGGCAGCTCCTCCCGCAAAGTTAGGTAGGCCTTGGCGGAGAAATAATAGTTCTCGAGCTCGAGGCCGATGCGTCTGCTGCTGTAGCCCTTGTCCCGGAGGATTGCCGCCAGCGCCTGCATGGGGTGGCGCTCGGTCGATTGCACGTAATTGTCGGCGTAGAAGGTGACGCGGTCATCGGCCATCCAGACGGTGCGATAGGCGCCGTTGGCGTCCTGCCTGCGGCCCCACCAGATGGGGTCCTCGTCGTGGAACACGATGACGCCCTGATGCACGTAGAAGGACCAGCCGTCGTAACCCGTCAGCCAAGCCATGTTGGAGGGATCCTCCACGAAGAGAACATCGATCCCCTTCTTCTCCATGGCCGCGCGGGTCTTAGCCAGACGGCGGGAAAACTCATCCTGGGAAAAGGGCAAGCGCTTGACGATCATGGTTCCTCCGGGAGTGACGTTTATTCGTGCAAATGCTGTATTTGTGTACAATGCACTTTAAATGAGGCTACAAATCCCAAAAAATAGCAAGAAAAATATTGACAATCGCGCCATCTGGATGCTGTTGTGTACAACATAATAAAAATTCGCGTGGGATCAACAAACAGAAAATGGGAGCAAATCATGAATCGGAAAATGCTTGGGGCGGCTGCGGCCACCGCAATTCTCGTGGCTTTCGGCGCCAGTGCGGCAGGCGCGGTCACGCTGCAGGAGATCGAGGACCGTGGCTACATCCGCGTTGCGGTCGCCAACGAAATTCCCTACGGCTTCATGGACCCGAGCGGTGCTGCGAAGGGTGCCGGACCTGATGTCGCCACAGCCGTTCTCGGCAAGCTCGGCATCGCGGCCGACAACATCCAGTGGGTGGTCACGAATTTCTCATCGCTCATTCCGGGGCTCCAGGCCAATCGCTTCGACATGACCGCCAGCGAAATGGCGATCCGCCCCGAGCGCTGCCAGAAGGTCGTCTATTCCGAGCCGAACACATCCTACGGTGAGGGTCTGCTCGTGCCGGCCGGCAATCCGAAGGGCGTGAAGACCTATTCCGATTTTGCCAAGGAAGGCATGAAGGTCGCGGTCATGGCCGGCGCCGACCAGCTTCACATGATGCAGTCGCTCGGCGTGCCGGAAGGCAACATCGTCACCATCGCCGCAAACTCCGATGCGATCTCGACCGTCTCGACCGGTCGCGCCGATGCCTATGCCGCGACGGGACTGACGGCCAGCGAACTGGCAGCCAAGAGCGACAAGGTCGCGATCGTGGATGATTTCAAGGATCCGGTCGTCGACGGCAAGGAAGTTCGCAGCTGGGGCGGCTTCAACTTCAATTCGGACTCCAAGGATCTTGTCGAGGCCTTCAACAAGGAGCTCGAAGCCTTCAAGAAGACCGACGACTGGAAGAAGATCCTTACCGGCTATGGCTTCACGCCCGCAGATATCGAAGGCTCGTCCGCCAAGACGACCAAAGACCTCTGCGCAATGTGATCAAGCGGATCACACCGGATATGACGGCCACCGGCCGGGGCGAAAATGGCAAAGCTCCGGCCGATCCTGTTTAGAGCGGGACGCCGGCATGTCGGCCGATAATAATGGGGAAAGTCGCGGATGCATTGGACGGAATATCTTGGCCCGCTTGCCCAGGGCGCCAAGGTCACTATCGAACTTACCGTATATTCGACCATTCTCGGCGGAATATTCTCCTTCCTGTTCGGGATCGGAAAGCTCTCGCCCAACTGGTTCGTCAAGGGCTTCTCGATCGTCTACATCGAAGTCTTCCGCGGCACATCGCTGCTCGTCCAGCTTTTCTGGCTCTATTTCGCGCTCCCGATCGCCGGTGACATGATCGGGCTCGATCTGAGGCTGCCGCCCGTCGCCGCGGGGGTGCTGGCCCTGGCGCTCAATATCGGCGCCTATGGCGCCGAGGTGGTGCGCGGTGCGATCCAGGCCGTCAGCCGCAACCAGTACGAGGCGGCGACCGCGCTCAACTTCACGCCGCGCCAGGCGCTTTTTCGCGTGGCCCTGCCGCAGGCGCTACCGGAGATGATGCCGAGTTTTTGCAACCTTGCCGTCCAGAACCTGAAGGACACGGCGCTCGTATCCCTCATCAGCCTTGCCGACCTCGCCTTCAAGGCGGAACAGCTGCGCAACTTCTATCAGGACTCGACCACGATCTACATGATCATTCTGTTCATGTATTTCGGCATGGCCCTGGTGCTGACGCTGATCATGCGCATCCTGGAAAACTCGCTCAGCCGCTGGCGCGGCTACAGGAGGTAGGCCCATGCTGTTCGGATACGAATGGGATACCGCTAACGGCGAACTGGCTTTCGCGATCTCCATCCTGCCCATACTGCTGCACGGACTTCTGGTAACGATTGAAGCCTCCATCCTCGGCTTCTTCGTCGCCATGGTCATCGGCCTCCTGCTGGCCGTCCTGAAGGGCGCGCCGTCGCGGTTCATCTCGTGGCCTGCGACCTTCATCACGGAGTTCATCCGCGACACGCCGCTGCTCGTCCAGCTCTTCTTTCTCTATTACGTGCTGCCGGACTACGGCATCGTGCTGCCGGCCTTCATGACCGGCGCCCTGGCGCTCGGCATTCAGTACAGTGCCTATACCTCCGAGGTCTATCGGGCCGGTATCGATGCGATCGATCGTGGCCAGCACGAAGCATCCAAGGCGCTCGACCTGCCGCCGCGCCGCACCTTCACGCATATCATCCTCCCGCAGGCGGTGCCGCGCATCATCCCGGCGCTCGGCAACTATCTCGTTTCGATCATGAAGGACGTGCCGGTGCTGTCGGTGGTCACCGTGCTGGAAATGCTGAACGTCGCCAAGATCATCGGTGATCAGACCTTCGACTATCTGGTGCCACTGTCGATGGTCGGCGGCCTTTATCTGATCCTGACCATCTTCGCATCCGCGCTGGTGCGCTATCTCGATATTAATCTACCGAAGGGAGGTATCCCGTTAAGATGAGCGAGCCAGTCATCGTTTTCGACAAGGTCAAGAAGGCCTATGGCAACTTCGTCGTCATCAACGATCTCGATTTCACCGTTTCTCCAGGAGAAAAGGTGACGATCATCGGTCCGTCGGGTTCCGGCAAGTCGACCGTTCTCAGGATCCTGATGACGCTGGAAAAGATCAGCGGGGGCACCGTGTATGTCGGCGGAGAGCCCCTGTGGCACGAGCGCAGGAATGGCGATCTCGTCCCGGCCGGAGAGAACCATCTCCGCGAAATGCGCAAGCAGCTTGGGATGGTGTTCCAGCAATTCAATCTCTTCCCGCATATGACGGTCCTCAGAAACCTCATGGAAGCGCCGCACGTGGTGCTGGGCCTTTCCAAGGCCGAGGCCAGGGGGCGGGCTGAAGAGCTGCTGGAGCTTGTCGGCCTCAAGGAACATGCGCAGAAATTCCCGGGCCAGCTTTCCGGCGGGCAACAGCAGCGCGTCGGCATCGCCCGGGCGCTCGCCATGCGGCCCCGCATCATGCTGTTCGACGAACCGACGTCGGCGCTCGACCCGGAACTGGTCGGCGAAGTGCTGAACGTCATTCGCAGGCTCGCCTCCGAGCACGATCTCACGATGCTGATGGTGACCCACGAGATGCGCTTCGCCCGCGAGATTTCCGACCGCGTATGCTTCTTCGACAAGGGCAAGATCCACGAGGAAGGAACGCCGGCGGAGATCTTCGGCAATCCGCAGAAGGAGCGCACGCAGCAGTTCCTGAGGGCGGTGACGGAGGGGTGAATGAGCGGTCGTGAACTGATCACGCTTGCCGATGTGTTGGCTGCGCGCGCACGGATCGTCGGCATTGCCATGCGCACGCCTCTCGTTCCCTCGCCCTTCATGACCCGAAAGGCGGGCCGGGAATTTCTGTTGAAGCTGGAGATCGCCCAGCCGATCGGCGCCTTCAAGATCCGCGGCGCGGCCAACGCAATCGCGCGTTTGCCTGCCGAAGCAAAGGGCGTCGCCTGCTGCTCGACCGGCAATCACGGCCGGGGCGTTGCCTATGCCGCGCAAAAGCGAGGCATCCCGGCTGTCGTGTGCATGTCGTCCCTCGTCCCGCAGGCGAAGGTCGAGGGTATTCGCGCGCTTGGCGCCGATGTCCGCATCGTCGGCAGGAGCCAGGATGACGCACAGGCCGAGTGCACACGCCTGTGTGCCGAGGACGGCTTCAGTGAAGTGCCGCCCTTCGACCACGCCGATGTGATCGCCGGCCAGGGCACGATCGGCCTCGAGATTCTGGAGGACCGCCCGGACGTCGCCTCGTTGCTCGTTCCGCTCTCCGGCGGCGGCCTTGCCGCCGGCGTCGCGCTTGCCGCCAAGGCGATCCGGCCGGATATTCGTGTGATCGGCATTTCCATGGATCGAGGCGCTGCGATGGCCGCGTCGCTTGTCGCCGGAAGGCCGGTCGAGGTGGAAGAAGTGCCGAGCCTTGCCGATTCCCTCGGCGGCGGCATCGGACTCGACAACCGCTATACGTTCGATCTCTGCCGGGAACTGATCGACGACATGGTTCTTGTGAGCGAGGCCGAAATCTACCGGGCCATGCAGGTGCTCTATTTCGAGGACCGATTTGTGGCCGAAGGCGCAAGCGTCGTGGGACTGGCCGCCGTGCTTTCCGGGAAGCTTTCTCTGCCGGAAGGACCAACCGCCAGCATCGTCACCGGGCGCAATCTCGACATGCCGACATTCACGAAAATCATATCGGGCGAGGACGTGATGCTCGGCGACGTTTTAATGGAAGGCACGCTTTATGGCGCATGACATCGTGATCCTGACCGAGAAGGAGCTCCGAAGGGCAGTCCCGCTCGATCTTGCCGCCATCGACATCGTCGAGCGGGCATTCGCGGCCCTCGCCACGGGCGAGGTGATCATGCCACCGATCCTTTCGATGGCGATCCCGCAGGCCAATGGGGAGGTCGATGTCAAAACCGCCTATATCCCCGGTCTCGACGGCTTCGCCATCAAGGTCAGCCCGGGCTTCTTCGACAATCCTAAAATCGGCCTGCCGAGCCTCAACGGATTGATGATCCTCTTTTCTGCGAAGACGGGCCTCGTCAAGGCTCTGCTGCTGGACAACGGTTACCTCACCGATGTGCGCACGGCCGCGGCAGGCGCCGTTGCGGCACGCCATCTGGCGCCGGCCGATGTCGTGACCGCGGGGGTAATGGGCACCGGCGTCCAGGCTCGGCTGCAGATCGAAGCGGCGCATCTCGTTCGTCCCTTCAGGCGCGTCATCGTCTGGGGCAGAGACCTTGCGAAAGCAGAGGCCTGCGCCGCCGATCTCGCGGCGCGGCTTGGCATCGAAGCGCGCGGCGAGGCGAACCCGGCGCGGCTCGTGGCCGAAAGCCAGCTCGTCATCACCACCACGCCTTCACGCGAACCGATATTGAAGGCCGAATGGCTGCATCCCGGCCTGCACATTACCGCGATGGGATCCGACCAGGAGGAAAAGAACGAGATCGACCCGAAGGCGCTCGCGAGCGCCGATCTCTATGTCTGCGACCGGGTGAGCCAATGCGAGAAGCTCGGCGAACTGCGCAGCGCGATCGCCGCCGGCCTCTGGACGACGGGAGCGCCGGCGGAACTCGGCGCGGTGCTGACCGGAAGAACCGCTGGACGCAAGAGTGAAAGCGACGTGACGATTTCAGACCTGACGGGTACCGGAGCGCAAGATACCGCGATCGCCACCTTTGCCCGCGCGCGTTGCGAGGCCCAGGGTGCGGGCAACGTGATGAATGTGTGAGATGGCTCGGTTCGAGCAGCAAGTGACGTCATGTTGAAACTCGACAATCGCGATATCGAAATCCTGAAGATCCTTTCGAGCGAAGCCCGCATTTCGAAGGCTGACCTCGCGAGCAGGATCAATCTGAGCCCGAGTCCGTGCTGGGAGCGCCTGAGCCGGCTGGAAAAGGCCGGCGTAATCAGCAGCTACAGGGCGGAGATCTCGCTGAAATCCATCGTTTCGAGCGTCACCGTCTTTGTCACCGTCGAGCTCGAGCATCATCGCTCGGACGCGTTCCAGGCGTTTGAGCGGGCAGTGAAGGCCAAGGAGGAGATCGTCGCTTGCTGGGCACTGGGCGGCGGCTTCGATTACCTCCTGCACATCGTCACCCGCGATATCGACAGCTATCAGCGCCTGATCGATCGGCTCCTGGAGCAGCCGCTGGGGGTCGCGCGCTACTACACCTACATCGTGACCAAGCCTGTGAAAGAGGGCGGAGCGCTGCCTTTCGACAGCCTGTTCGAGAACGGAAGAGAAGAAGCTGCCATCGAGGGTGGCAAATAAAGATATTTCGTCTGCCGCCAATGCCTGGAAAAGACAATTCGGCTGCCTCGTTCGAGGGATCATGAAGCCTGATCAATGGGAAGAGGTGCAGCATGGCATATCCGGCCGAAGCTCCGAAATCGCTGCTGACAGGGTTCAGCGACCACAGGCTGATACGCCAGTTCGCCTATATCGGCGGGCACTGGGTGGCTTCCGCTCGCAATGAGACGTTCGCGGTGACAGACCCCGCAAGCGGCGGCTGGCTAGGCGATGTGGCAAGCCTCTCGGCCGAGGAGAGCCGTGCCGCGATCGACGCGGCCGATCGCGCCTTTGCCGGCTGGGCCGCAGCCCTGCCGCAGGAGCGGTCACGCATCCTGCGGCACTGGTTCGAGCTGATCGTAAAGAACCGCGAAGACCTAGCCCGCCTGATGGTGCTCGAACAGGGCAAGCCGATCTCCGAGGCCCGCGGCGAGATCGACTATGCGGCATCCTTCGTCGAATACTATGCGGAGCAGGCAAAGCGCCCGGATATCTCCAGCGTGACCTCGCATCTACCGGATGCCGAGATGGAAGTCTGGCTGGAGCCGGTCGGTGTCGCGGCGCTCATCACGCCCTGGAATTTTCCGTCCGCCATGCTGACCCGGAAAGCCGCCGCGGCCCTTGCCGCAGGATGCACGGTCATTACGCATCCGAGCCATGAAACGCCCTATTCGGCGCTCGCCCTTGCCGAGCTTGCCGAGCGGGCGGGATTTCCGGCCGGCGTCTTCAACGTCGTGACGGGACACGCTGCGACCGTCGCAGAACCATGGCTTGCCGATCCTCGCGTGCGCGCGCTTTCCTTCACCGGATCCACGGAGATCGGCAGGCTGCTCTATGGGCGTTCTGCCGATACGGTGAAACGTCTCGTGCTGGAACTGGGGGGCCACGCCCCCTTCCTTCTCTTTGCCGATGCCGAGATGGAGAGAGCGGTTGACGAGGCCGTGAAGGCGAAGTTCGCCACCTCTGGCCAGGATTGCCTGGGCGCCAATCGTTTCCTTGTCGAGCGGTCGGTTTACCAGGACTTCTGCCGCCGGTTTGCCGATCGCGCATCGGCGCTGACTGTCGGCGCCGGTCTTGATGACCCCGATATCGGCCCGCTGATGAACGAGAAAGCGGTGCTGAAGCAGGAAGAGCAGGTGGCCGACGCGCTGAGGCGCGGGGCGCGACTTCTCGCGGGAGGAAAGCGCCACGGCAAAGGTCCGCTCTTCTTCGAGGCGACCGTTCTCGTCGATGTTCCGCCGGACGCGCTGATCATGCGGGAAGAAACTTTCGGCCCGGTGGCGGCCATAGCGCCGTTCGACGGCGAGGAAGAGGCATTACGATGGGCAAACGATACCGAATACGGTCTCGTCGCCTATGTGCATACGCTGGATCCGCGCCGGATCTATAGGGCGAGCCGGAGCCTGAAATACGGCATGGTCGCCGTAAACCGGACGAAGGTCACCGGCGCGCCTATCCCGTTCGGCGGAATGAAACAGTCCGGACTCGGCCGTGAAGGGGCGCTTCACGGAATGCAGGCCTTCATGGACGTGAAATATGTCTGCCGCGATTGGGCATAACAGAAAGGAAAGACCGATGCTGACAAACGATCAACTCGACAAGTGGGATCGCGAGAACTTCCTCCATCCCTCGACCCATCTTGCCCAGCACGCGCGTGGCGAAAGTCCAAACCGCATCGTGACGGGCGGTTCCGGCGTCTATATCGAGGATCGCGACGGCAACCGCCTGCTCGATGCCTTTGCCGGGCTCTATTGTGTGAACGTCGGCTACGGCCGTACCGAGATCGCGGAGGCGATCGCGGCGCAGGCGAAAGAGCTCGCCTACTATCATGCCTATGTCGGCCACGGGACGGAAGCTTCGATCACGCTCGCCAAGATGATCCTGGACCGCGCACCGAAGAACATGTCCAAAGTCTATTTCGGGCTCGGCGGATCGGACGCAAACGAGACGAACGTCAAGCTCATCTGGTACTACAACAACATTCTCGGCAGGCCGGAGAAGAAGAAGATCATTTCGCGCTGGCGCGGCTATCATGGTTCCGGACTGATGACGGGATCATTGACCGGCCTGGAGCTCTTTCACAAGAAGTTCGACCTGCCGCTGGCGCAGGTGATCCATACCGAGGCCCCATACTATTACCGTCGTCCGGACGGCGCCATGAGCGAGGCGGATTTTTCGACATATTGCGCGGCGGAACTGGAAAAGTTGATCGAGCGCGAAGGCGCCGACACCATCGCAGCCTTCATCGGTGAGCCGGTCCTCGGCACGGGCGGTATTGTTCCCCCGCCGGCGGCATATTGGGATGCAATCCAGAAGGTGCTGCGCAAGCACGACATCCTGCTGATCGCCGACGAGGTCGTCACCGGTTTCGGCCGTCTCGGCACCATGTTCGGTTCCGACCACTACGGTATCGAAGCCGACATGATCACTATCGCCAAGGGCCTCACCTCGGCCTACGCCCCTCTTTCCAGCTCCGTCGTCTCACACAAGGTCTGGAAGGTTCTGGAACGGGGCACGGACGAGAATGGCGCGATCGGGCACGGCTGGACCTATTCGGCCCATCCGATCGGGGCTGCGGCAGGCGTCGCCAATCTGAAACTGATCGACGAACTCGGCCTCGTCGAAAATGCCGGCAAGACAGGCGCCTATTTCCTCAAGGCCATGAGGGAAGCACTCGGCGGCCATACCCATGTCGGCGAAGTGCGCGGCGAAGGCATGCTCTGCGCGATCGAATTCGTCGAGGATCGCGATGAGCGCCGCCTCTTCGATCCGGCGAAGAAGATCGGCCCTCAGGTCGCAGCCGCCCTACTCAAGCAGGGCGTAATCGGGCGGGCCATGCCCCAGGGCGATATTCTGGGCTTTGCCCCGCCGCTCTGCCTTACACCGGAAGAGGCCGACAAGGTCGTCGCAGCCGTGAAGGAAGCGGTCAAGGGTGTTCTGGGGTAAGCTGCGTCAGACCCCGTGCCGGCCTATAGCATGGGGTCCGAACTTCCGATGGAAGGCCTGTGACGCGCAGGGGTCCCTATGCTACGGGGCAATCTCTAGGAGTTTTTTTCGAGATCATAGATCTGTCCCGTCAACCATGCGGGCCAGTCGCGCTCGAAGAAGGACTTGGCGCTCTCATCGAATTTTCGGTTGGCGCGAGCCGCGATCTTGACGACGTCGCCTTGCCTGCGGACAACAATCTGCTCATCGCGATGGGCGTCGCGCTCTTTCCGGAAACGGTATTCCTCAAGCGCGCCAGAACTCGTCAACGGCACCGACTCGCCCTTCGTGTCGCAGATGGCCCGTGCTCCCCGGCTCCCTCCTCCGTTCCGGATGAAATGGTCGAGGGCCGACAGAACCGCCTCCGAAGCGAGTGCCATCTGCTGCCATTGGATCGCCCTACCCGCCTCGCCGGCGCGTTCGTAGGCGATCCCATTCTGCCGGATTTGGTCATTTAGGCTTCTCGCCGCCGCGAGTGCGGCGGAGACGCTCTCACCGTCGCAGATCAGGCCTGCCTTGTCGCTCATCCGAGCCTGGACCTCGGACCGGATTGACCTCACGGACAGGGAGCTGTCGGGCTTCACGACCGAAAGCACGTCTGAAAGAGCCGCGCCCGCGGGAATTCGTATGTCGGCGGCCGATGCGGTCTTTGCCTTGCCACTCGCCCCGATGTGCTCTGCGGCGCGCGTGCCGAAGACCTGACCCGCGTTGAGCGCGGCGCCGCCGGGGCGCGTCACCCCGTGCGTTCCCGCGGCCTCCCCGATCGCGTAGCAGCCCGCAAGGCTGCTACGGCCCCAGACGTCGACCATGATCCCGCCGTTCATGTGCTGGTTGTTGACGGCGAATTCGAGCGGTTCTGCGGCGATGTCGACCTTGTAGCGGCGGTACAGCTCGATCGCGAGCGGGTTCATGTGTCGTAGACGCTGGATCGGCGTATCCTGACCCGCGCCCGCGTTGCCAAGGTACCGCTTCACATCGTCGTCGAGCCGGCCAAGATCGAAAGGCAGGTCACCTGGAACAGGCAGGAGATTGCGATTGAAATCCATGAAGACGCGTCGGCCGGCGGCCGTCTCGCGATAGATCGCCAGGTCGACGAGGCTCGAGCCAAAATCCAGCATTCGCGTCGAGTGGAACGGCCATTGATAGCCTTTGCGGAAGATGTTCGACGCCATTTCCTGCGTGGTGCGATAGTATTTCGCGAGGAAATGATGCTCGGTTCCGTCGGCGTCAACCGAATAGATGTGAGGGATGGCCTGCACGTAGGTTCCGGAGAGATTCCACGGGAATCCTTCACGCCGCGTGCCGATACCGAACTGGCTTTCCGTCAAATTTACCAGCTCGATGCCTGCCTCGAGCGCGAGGCCCAGCGAACCGAAGCAACCGTTCGGATAGACGCTGTCGCGATAGAGCTCGCCCGGCCCGCCTGCCGCGAGCACGACTACCGGGGAGGCAAACAATGCAAGCCCGAGAGGATTCGCTTCGGTTCGATCGTTTACGCGAACCGCCAAGACACCTACCACGCGGCGTCCGTCGCCTTCGCCCTCCGTTAGGAGCTTGGCCGCTGTCGTATGGTTGTAGAACGGGATGTCGAGGCGGATCGCCTCCTCGGACAGAACCTTGACCATGAGACGGGACGTCCGTGGGCCGCAGCTCGTGGCTCGTCCCACCTCGTCGTGGTCGGTCTGATATCTCAGCGTGCCGCCGAGCGGGTCCTGCGGGAGCGGCAAGCCAAGGAATTGCAACGAGGCCATCATGCGTGCGGAACCAACCGCCTCGACATAGGCCGTGTCCTCGTCCATGGCGCCGCCCGCTCGGATGGCGCGGGCCATCGCCTTGAAATTGTCGCCCTGGTCGGCGGTGTTCCCCGTATGGAGGGTCTGCTTGTCCGAACCGGAACAGGCGGAAGTTCCTCCCCAGGCGCTCTGGCTCACGATGACGACGTCGTCGCCGCGACGCTTCATCTCGACCGCCGCCCGCAGTCCGGCGGCGCCGGATCCGACCACGACGCAACCGGCTCGATAGAGCGGCACATCGATCCCGCCGAGATTCACCGTTTCGGTGGCTGCGGCTTCCGGAAGAAGTTTCGGCATGTCGACGTCCGTGAGGGCGTCCAGGATGTGTTGAGGAACATCGATAGTCATGGATCTCTAGTCCTTGCTGGAAGGCCGTAAGTCGCAATGAGGCCGAGGACCACGGGCTGCCGCCGCCCATGGTCGATGATGGATTGGTCGCTACCAGGCGCCTTCGAACTTGGCTGGCCGCTTCTCGGTGAACGAGGCGACGCCCTCCCTGAGATCTCCTGTCTTCGCCGCCAGGATCGATCCGAGTGCCTCGACGGCGGAACCATTGTCCTCGCCGCTCGCCGACGCGATCATAAGCTTCACAATCTCGATTGCGGCGGGACCCCTCGTCGCGATCCGTTGAGCGTATTCTGTGGCAGCGCCCACGGCGTTGCCCGTCGACGTCACGGTGTCCACGATCCCAAGTTGCATGGCCTCGGCGGCGGTGAAGATTTCGCCACCAAGCGCCATCCGGCGTACGACCTGGGCCCCGAAGCGTTTGACGAGGCGCTGGGTCCCGGACCAGCCGGGAACCATGCCGAGACCCGTCTCCGGAAGTCCGATCTTGATCTGCTCTTCTGCTATACGGATGTCCGCCACGCCCGCCAGCTCCAGCCCTCCACCGAGCGCATGGCCGTTGAGGGCGGCGATCAGCGGGACGCGAAGGACCGCAAGCCTTTCGAAGACGCGATGTCCGTAACGGACCCAGTCGTGGCCGAACTTCTGCGGCTGCATGGCCCCCCAAGCCTTGATATCGCCGCCCGCGGAGAAGCCTTTTCCTTCTCCCGTCAGGATCGCCACGCGAACCTCGGGATTGGCATCCACGGTGTCGGCCGCTTCCGAGAGCGCCTTAAGCATGTCGAGGTCGAGAGCGTTCAGCTTCTCCGGTCGCGAGACCGTCAAGGTCGCGACGTGCGCCTCGATGTGAACCTTTACGGTGCCGCTCATTGACGTGCTCCTTCCAGAACGCGGGCGCCCCTTTCGGGCAGGGAGAGGCCGATATTCGCCTCTTTGAAGAGCTTCGCGTCCATGACCTTCAGATTATCGGAAACGATCAGCGGAAACTCCGACTGGTCGAGGATGTGGGTCTGCAGGTCGACGCCTAGCGCGATCTCGGTGAGGACGACACCCTCGGGCGTCAGCTTCATGACGCAGCGCTCCGTGACATAGGTGACGTCCTGGCCCTGCTCAACGGCGCGTCTACCCGAAAAAGTCACGTGCTCGACCTCGTTGACCAGCTTCTTCAGCTTGCCTTCCTTCTCGATCACAAGCTTGCCGTCGGCGATCCCGAGCTTTGCCCCTGCGTTGAACATGCCGGAGAAGACGATCTTCTTCGCCCGAGCGGTGATGTCCACGAACCCGCCCGCGCCGGCCGTCACATGCGGACGGAAGGAGAGCTTGGAGACGTTGACGGAGCCGTCCTTGCCAATCTCCAGGAAGGACAGGAGGGATGCGTCAAAGCCTGCACCCTGGAAATAGGTGAACTGATAGGGCGACGGCATGAAGGCGTCGGCATTCGAGGCACAACCGAAAGCAAAGTCGAGAAGCGGAACGCCGCCGACGGCACCCTGCTCGATCACCCATGTGACCTTGCCGTGCAGTCCCTCCTCGATAAGCACTCTTGGCACGTTCGCAGAAATGCCGAAGCCGAGGTTGACGCAGCTTCCCGCCTGCAGTTCCTGCGCCACGCGACGGGCGACGACCTTCTGGATGTTGAATTCGGGCACCCGGAACGTGTCGAGTGGCCGGAAGATCTCACCGGAAATGGCCGGATCGTAGAGCGTCTGGGTCGTCTGCTTCTGGTCGGGATCGACGACGACGTAGTCGACAAGCATGCCGGGGACGCGGACGTCGTGAGGCTTGAGACTGCCCTCGGCCGTGATGCGCTTGACCTGAGCGATGACGATGCCGCCATTGTTTCGTGCAGCGAGCGCCTGGTCGAGCCCGCCGAGATAGGCGCCCTCATGCTCGTATGTGAGGTTTCCGCGCTCGTCCGCCGTCGTCGCGCGAATGATCGCGACCTGAGGGGCGATGGCGGGGAAGTAGAGATATTCCTCGCCTTCGAATGCGATCTTCTTCACCACAGGCTCACCGGCCGCAGCCTCGTTCATTGCGCAGCCCTGTCGCGACGGATCGGCGAAGGTGTCGAGGCCGACCTTGGTGATCACGCCGGGACGCTTCGCGGCGGCTTCGCGATGCATGTCGAACAGAAGGCCGGATGGGATGTTATAGGCAGGAATCTCGTTGCCAGTGATCATCTGCCAGATGAGCGGAGGTTCGGCGCTGGAGGGGCCGGACGGATAGGACCCACCGATGATCTTGGCCAGCAGACCCTTCTTGGCGATGTGATCGACGCCCTTGATCCCGCTCATGTCGCCTGCCGCGATCGGATGCAGCGTCGTGAGGTTCCGAGGGTGTCCAGTGGCGTCGAACCGCTCGCCGATCGCCTTGAGCATGAGGTCCGGGCAGCCGAGGCCGCTTGACGACGAGACCGATACGATCGCGCCGTCGGGGATCAGTTCGGCGGCTTCGGCCGGGGATAGGTGCTTGCTCATATGGATAACTTTTCGTCCTGTTTGCATGGTTTCATACCTGGATAGCCGCGCGACGTTGAAACGACGCCTACGGCCTGTCCCCATCTGGGAGACGGAAGTCTGCCCTGTTAGGCGGCTGTTCGCCCGTTCTTCGCGCCGCAGCTCTCGCGGACGACAAGTCGGACCGCCGTCACGACGCTTTCCGGTTCGGTCTTGCCTGCGCTGATCTGCTTGAGGAGTAGCTGCGCGGCACGCCTGCCCATGGCCTGCGGATCGACGGAAATCGTGGTGAGTGCCGGAACCGCCGACCTTGCCTCGATGACGTCGTCGAATCCAACCACGGCGAAGTCCTGTCCCGGCTCCATCCGGCGGGCGCGCAACCCGTCGCATGCGCCGAAGGCGACGGCGTCGTTGAAGCACACCGCCGCGGTCGGGCGGTCGTCGATCGTCAAGGCACGTCCGATCGCATCGATACCCCCGGCCCTCGATGGCGGGCCAGGCACGACAAGCTTCTGATCGAACTCGATGCCGCTGGCCTTTATGGCCGTCTGGTATCCCTGCATGCGCTCGTCGAAGACAGCCGTGTCCGGGAACCCGCCGAGAAAAGCAATCCGCCTGTGTCCCAACGACACCAGATGCCTAACGGCCATCGCCACGCCGTTGGCGTTGTCCGCGACCACCGAGGAGACCTTCGCCCCGGGAAGGCTTCGCACGACGACGACGACTGGAATTCCGGCTGCCACGAGAGGCTTGAAGTCAGCGGCTTCCGTCGCGCGGGCCGGCGAGACAAGCAATCCTGAAATGCCATGCTCGCGCATCGAAGAGATCACCTCACGCTGCCGGTCGATGCTCTCGCTCGTGTTCGAGAGGAACTGAACAAAGCCTGCCGACTGCACGACCATGTCCACGCCCACCGCGAGTTCCGCGAAGAAGTTGTTCGTAAGGTCGTTTACGACCACCCCGATGATGCTGGAACTGGCGTTCGTCTGACGAAGATTCGCGGCCCCCCGGTTGTATACGTAACCGAGCGCGCTCATCACCTCGAGGACCTTCGCGCGAGTTGCGCTCTTGACCAATGACGAGCCTTGCAGAACCAGCGAGACGGTCGATTTGGAGACGCCAGCCGCCTCGGCGATGTCGACGACAGTGACTCGCCCCTTAGCCATATTCCCCTCCTTCCCGGTCGCTTATGGTGGAAAAATAATTGGAACGTTCCAAGTTTGTCAAGTGATATTCGCTGATCGGTTTCCTATTAAACAGATCTCGCGAACCGCGTGCTAGCAAACATTTATTAGTTGTTTCAGGCGGTTAAAGTACGCATGACCGACCGCATGGGGATTCACGAACCTCTACGACGATTCTCAAAACAACAAGAAAAGATGCTTGCAACTTAGAACGTTCCAATTTATGTGTCTCGGCACAAGGGGGAAAGAGCGATGCCGGCTTGCATGGGAGCCGGCTGATGAAAGCATGGTGGCGAGGGAGGCGTCTGCATTCTCGGGCCGCAATACACGAGCCCTTCGGGGATGCTGTGCCCCTTTCGAATGACGTTGAGCAGGAGGAATGTCCATGTACGTTTTCAACTTCGCGCCCGTATTGGAGGGCATTGACAAGCTGCTCTACGGTGCATGGCTGACGATTCAGCTCTCCTGTGCGGCGATGTTGCTCGGCCTGATCGTCTCGATCATCTGCGCCTCGGCCAAGACGTCGAACGTCGCGCCGCTGCGCTGGGTGATCAACGGCTATATCGAGATCATCCGCAACACGCCCTTCCTCGTGCAGATCTTCTTCATCTTCTTCGGCCTTCCGTCGCTGGGTCTTCGTTTGACGCCAAACAGCGCAGCGCTTCTTGCGCTCGTCGTCAATTTCGGCGCCTATGGCACGGAGATCATCCGCGCCGGAATCGAGTCTATCCAGAAAGGGCAGATGGAGGCAGGCACGGCCCTCGGCCTGTCCAAGCTGCAGGTCTTCCGCTACATCATACTGAAGCCGGCGCTGCGCACGGTCTATCCGGCGCTCACCAGCCAGTTCATCTATCTGATGCTGACCTCGAGCGTCGTCTCGGCAATCTCTGCCGACGACCTTGCTGCCGCGGGCAACGACCTGCAGTCGGCGACCTTTGCGAGCTTCGAGGTCTATATCGTCGTGACGCTGCTCTATCTCGCCATGTCCATCGGCTTCTCCGCGATCTTCGCGGTGATCCAGAAGGCGGCCTTCAAATACCCGTTGAGCCGATAAGGAGATCGACCAATGCCTTTGATCAGACCTTTCGGTATCAATGAACTCTGGATCATCGTGCTCGCGGCACAGTGGACGATCGCACTGTCGGCGATCGCCTTCGCCTGCGGTGGCGTCGGCGGCCTGTTCATCGCGCTCGTGCGCGTCTCCGACACGAAATGGCCGCGGCTCATTGCGACGGGCTTCATCCGTATCTTCCAGGGCACGCCGCTGCTGATGCAGCTCTTCCTGGTCTTCTTCGGCCTCAACATCCTGGGTTTCGGCATCAATCCCTGGATTGCGGCTGCCTTCGCCTTCACGCTGCACGCCAGCGCGTTCCTCGGCGAAATCTGGCGCGGGTGCATCGAAGCCGTTCCATCAGGACAGCGGGAAGCTGCCACCGCTCTCGGGCTGCGCTATTACAACCGCATGCGCTACGTGATCCTGCCGCAGGCGACGAAGATCGCTGTCGCGCCGACGGTTGGCTTCCTCGTGCAGCTCATCAAGGGCACGTCGCTGGCGGCGATCATCGGCTTCACCGAGCTGACCCGTCAGGGCCAGATCATCAACAATGCGACCTTCAGCCCCTTCCTGGTCTTTTCCACGGTGGCTGCGGTCTATTTCGTCCTCTGCTGGCCGCTCTCGCTGCTCGCCGGACGCATGGAACGTCAATTCTCCCTGGCAACGAAACGTTGAGGGGCCCGCGCCGGAGGGAGATATCCCGGCATAACCGAAAGGGTAGGAGCATGAGCATTTCGAGACGCATGATGTTGGCCGCGATTGGCGCGGGCCTGATCGTTGGTGCAGTGGCAACGACGGCGGCGGCGCAGACCGTCGACAGCATCAAGAAGGCAGGAACGTTGAAGATCGGCATGCTGGTCGACTTCCCGCCCTTCGGCCTCACAAACGCAAACAACGAGCCGGACGGCTATGACGCCGACGTCGCCAAGCTGCTCGGCAAGGAATGGGGTGTCGATATCCAGATCGTGCCCGTCAGCGGCCCGAACCGCATCCCGTACCTGCAGAGCAATCAGGTCGATATCCTGATCGCGGGCCTGGGTATCACGGAGGAGCGGAAGAAGAGTATCGACTACAGCCGCCCCTACGCTGGTATCTCGATCGGCGTCTTCGGCGTGAAGGACGCCAACGTCACCAAGGCCGAAGATCTGTCCGGCAAGACGATCGGCGTTGCGCGGGCGTCGACGCAGGACACGGCGCTGACCAAGATCGCTCCGAAGGATGCGACAATTCAGCGTTTCGACGACGATGCCAGCGCGGTCCAGGCACTCCTCTCCGGCCAGGTCGAACTGATGGGCGTCTCCAACGTGGTCTTTGCCCAGATCGAAAAGGCCGCTCCCGGCCGCTTCGACCAGAAGTTCGTCTTTAATCAGCAGTTGCAGGGCATCGCAATGCGTAAGGGCAATCCGGAACTGCAGTCAGCGATCAACGACTTCATCGTCAAGGCCATGAACGACGGAGAGTTGGAGAAGATCCATGAGAAGTGGCTCGGTTCGCCACTCCCGCAGTTCGTGAAAGACGCCAAGAACTAAGGCTGGAATACACAGGAAAGGAGTTCCTCGTATGAATGAGATCCGCGCAAATACATCCGCAGCAGGCGTGCGGGGAGCTTCCGATCTGGCTGTCAGGATGGAAGGCGTCGACAAGTGGTATGGCGGCTTCCACGCGCTGAAGGACGTCGAGCTTTCGGTCAACCGGGGGGAGCGGATCGTCATCTGCGGCCCTTCCGGTTCCGGCAAGTCGACGCTGATCCGCTGCATCAACCAGCTCGAGACGATCCAGAAGGGCCGGATCGTCGTCGACGGCCATGATCTGACCGCCGGCGGCAAGAATGTCGATATCGTGCGGCAAGAGACCGGCATGGTCTTCCAGCAGTTCAACCTCTTCCCGCATATGACGGTGCTGGAAAACTGCACCCTGGCGCCGATGAAGGTGCGCGGCATCTCGAAGGCCGAGGCGGAAAAGACCGCCCGCAAATTCCTGGAGCGGGTGCGCATTCCCGAGCAGGCGGAAAAATACCCGGCGCAGCTTTCCGGCGGCCAGCAGCAGCGCGTGGCGATTGCCCGTGCGCTGTGCATGAACCCGAAGATCATGCTCTTCGACGAGCCGACCTCGGCGCTTGACCCGGAAATGGTCAAGGAGGTGCTCGACACGATGATCGACCTTGCCAAGGAAGGCATGACCATGCTCTGCGTCACCCATGAAATGGGCTTCGCACGCCAGGTCGCCGACCGGGTGATCTTCATGGACCGCGGCGAGATCCTCGAAGTGGGCGCGCCGGACGAATTCTTCGGCAATCCGAAGAACGAGCGCCTGAAGACCTTCCTCGGCCAGATTTCCTAGGGCGAAGAACTAGTCAGCGCCCGCGCGAGCGACAGCGCACGACGATTGCCAGCACCGTTCGTTAAGATCTGCGACTCGCTCATCGAGAGCGTCGTGCGCGCGGGCGAGGCGTAGCGCCTAGACGCCTCACAATTTCCTTCAGCCGATTGCTGGTCGGATTGCTGAAGAAGCAAGGCATGGATCGTGACAATTGCACTGATCAGCCACGGTACAGGGCAGTTGATCATCGCCTCTTTGAGGTCATTCCCAAGGATCTCTCGACAGCCTGAATATCATGAAATTATGCTGGACACGCCAATCGGCACAAAATACCCAAAACAAAGAGATACATGTTTGAAATTTTGCAGTAAAAACAATGATGAGATTTCATCGTAGGGACAAATCAAAAGTGCAATGTCGATGATGCGGGAAACGGATTTCGTCAGCGGCTTCGCTCGCGGCTTGAAGGTCATCGAGGCGTTTGGCGAAACGCATCAGCGCCTGTCCATTACTGACGCCTCGAAACTCACCGGGCTGGACCGCGCCACGACCCGCCGCTCGCTGCTGACGCTGGCCGAACTCGGCTATGCCGACTACGATGGCAAGTTCTTCACGCTGACGCCGAGGATCCTGCGGCTCGGGCACGCCTACCTCTCGGCGACACCCCTGCCCGTCCTTATCCAGCCGCATCTCGATCAACTGTCCGAGAAAGCCGGGCAAAGTGCCTCGGCTTCAGTGCTCGATGGTACAGAGATCGTCTACGTCGCGCGCGCCTCGCAGCGCCGGGTCATGTCGATCAACCTGACGCCCGGCAGCCGCTTGCCGGCTTTCTGCGCATCGATGGGCCGCGTCCTGCTTGCCTCGCTCCCGGAAACCGAAGCCAGAGCAATCCTCGCCCGCACCGACCTCAAGCCCAATACGCCGAACACCAAGACGGACGTGGAAGAACTGCTCACGGAGTTCCGGCACGTGCGCGAGCAAGGCTATGCGGTCATCGACCAGGAACTGGAGATCGGCCTCTGCTCGATTGCGGTCCCCGTCGAGAACGACCGCGGGCAAACGGTCGCGGCGATCAATATCGGCGCTCCGGCAGCCCACGTGCCGGCCGCCGAGATGCCAGCCCGCTATCTGCCGCTGCTACGAGAGACACAGAGGGCGCTGAGGCTAGTCCTGCGATAGCAGCGCCGGCAGGCTTGCAGCGGGCGTGCTTCAAGGACGCAACTCTCCGGCCAAGATATCGATGCTCACTGGCCAACCCGGTCGAGTTTTGCAGCGTGATAATCCCACACCTTCTGTAGCAAATGCGGTTTCCAGAGGTTCGAAGAAATGACGGCGACCTCTTCTTTGGTGAGAACTGCCGGCTCGCCGATCTGTTCGGCGCGGTGCTGTCGCTCGGCGTTTTCTTCCAGGTAGACGGCGAGCACGAAGGCCTCGAGGATGTTGCCGGCTGCAATGACCGCGCCATGGGATTTCAACAGCGCGACGCGCCGTTCGCCGAGCGTGGTAGCGAGTTCCTCGCCCAGCGCCTTGGTGTTGATCGAGGCGATGGTTGGGAATTCCCGGATTTCGCCCAGCACAGCGGCCTGCATGATGACAGGCTTGACCGGTTTTCCCGTCGAGCTGAAAAGCGTCGACCAAAGCGGATGGGCGTGGATGACGGCGTTGACGTCAGGGCGGCGGCGGTAGATTTCCGAGTGGATGTGGAATTCCATCGGCGGCACGGGACCACCGTCGATCGGCCGGCCGTCGAAGTCGACAGCAACGATGTCGTCCGCTGTGAGCGCGCTGCGCACCGAGGCGCCGGAATTGATCAGCATGCCATCGCCGTCCGGCAGGCGCATGCTGGCATGGCCGTTGAAGTCGATGATGCCGGCGCGCTCAAGCATCAGGATCGCGCGGGCGAGGTTATGCCGGTCTTCGGTATTTTTCGTCATGGTAGCGGTCCGATAACAGGGGCACGAGTGCCCGGAACGGTTGCGGCCGCCCGGATGGCGGCCGCTCTTGTGGTCAGGCTTGGGAGGTTATCGTGCGGTTTTCTTCCAGGGCACGAGCTTGCGCTCGAACTCGGTCAGGATGACGGAGATCACGTAGCCCAGGAAAGCGATGACGAGCAGGCCGACATACATCTGCTCGACGGAAAGCAGTTCCCAAGCGTTCCAGATCATGTAGCCGAGCCCGCTCTTGGAGCCGATCATCTCGGCAATCGCGATCAGCATCAGGCCGAGGCCGAGGCCGAGCTTGATGCCGCTCATGATGTGCGGCACCGCCCCAGGCAAGGCGATGGTGGTGAACACCTGCCAGCGGTTGGCACCGTAATTGCGCCCCACGTCGAGAAAGATCTTGTTGATCTCCAGAACGCCGGTCGCCGTGTTGATCAGCACCGGATAGAAGACGCCGATCGCGACCATGGCGATCTTCGAGCCTTCGCCGAGCCCGAAGACCAGCAGAAGCAGCGGGAAGATCGCGCTCTTCGGCACGGGATAGGTGGCCGAGATCAGCGGATCGACCATGGCCCTCAGCGGCCGCGACAGACCGACCGCCACGCCGAGGAGCAGCGCCGGAATGCCGCCGACGAGCGTGCCCCAGAAGAGCCGCTGCAGCGTCGCCCAGGTGTTGCTCCAGAGCGAACCGTCGGCAACGAGCGACAGGAAGCTGGAAAAGATCTTCGACGGCGCCGGAAAGAAGCGTTGGTCGATCAAGCCAACCTGCGCCGCGATCTGCCAGACGAGCAGCAGCACCAACGGCGAGGCGATGCTGATCATCCGGTCGCGGTTTTCGGCGGCAAAAAGTCCCTTCTTCGGGCGGGCGGCCTTGCTGCCGGCCTGCGTGGTGTTTGCGATGCTCATGCCTTCGTCTCCCCAAGATCGCGTGAACGGGCGCGCTGTACTTCGTCGCGCAGCTGACCCCAGATCGAGTACACGAATTCGCCGTAGGCCGGGCGCGACCGCAATTCGAGCACGGAGCGTGGACGTTCAAAGGGAACGTCCACAATCTCCTTGGCGCGCCCGGGCTGGGCCGACATGACCATCACCCGGTCGCCGAGAGTAACGGCTTCATCGACGCTGTGCGTGATGAAGAGAACCGTCTTGCGGGTTTCCTCCCAGATGCGCAGCAGTTCTTCCTGCAGCAGCAGCTTGTTCTGCTCGTCCAGCGCCGAGAACGGTTCGTCCATCAAGAGGATGTCCGGATCGTTCGCGAAAGCGCGGGCGATCGATACGCGCTGGCGCATGCCACCGGAAAGCTGGTGGGGATAGGCTTGCGCGAAGCGGGTCAGTCCCGTCCGGTCCAGATAGTGGCCGACCACTTCCTTGATCTGCGCCTTCGGAACGTGCCGCAGGCGCAGCCCGTAGGACGCGTTGTCCCAAACGGTCATCCAGGGAAACAGGGAATCGCCTTGGAAGACCATGGAGTTGCCGGGCCGGTTCTGCGCCGGCGCGGTGATCTCGACGCTGCCCGAGGTCGCCGTTTCCAGATTGGCGAGGATGCGCAGCAACGTGGTCTTGCCGCAGCCGCTCGGGCCGACGATCATGAAGAAACAGCCTTCGGCGATGTCCAGCGAGACGTTGTCGAGCGCTGTCATGGTCCCGGCCGGCGTCTCGAAGGATTTCGTGAGGTTGCGCAGCCGGATTTTCGTCTGCGTCTCGTGGGATGCCTCCGGCAGACTGCGAAGATGGGGGGATCTCGCCATGTCGCTATCCTTTATTTCTGCGGCTGGTAGGCGCCGAGCTTCTTGACGGCGTCTTCGGCGAAGGAGGCATCGACGACCTTGTCGAGCGAGACATCGCCGCCTTCCATCACGCCTTCGGACTTGAAGAAATCAAGATCGGTCTGAAGACTTGCGAGGTTCAGCTTGCCATCCGGATTTGTGCCCTGCGGCACGATCGTGCGGAAGGTCTCCGGATCCTTGATCGAGGTGTATTCGGTCAGGATCGAGATCACTTCGGCGGCATTCGGGCCGGCGAGCTTGCCGTTGGAAAGGGCGTTGTTGTAGTCGCGCACGGCTCGGATATAGGCGCGCATGAACGCTTCGGCCGCGTCATGATGATCCTGCGCGAAAGTGCTGGAATAGAGCACGACGGCGAGCTGGTGGTTCGGATAGATTTCATCGTCTCCCATGAAGCGCACGGCAGCTCCGCGGCGCACCGCCTCCGATGCGGATGGCTCCGTCGTCAACGCGGCATCGACCGCCTTGTTTTCGAGCGCCAGCACATGCTGGGGGAAGGAGAGAAAGAGGCGCTCGACGTCGGCCGGCTTCAGGCCGCCCTTCTTCAGTGCTTCGTTCATGGTGGAGGTCGAGGCGCTGCCATTGGCACTGCCGGCGACCTTCATGCCCTTGAGGTCGGCGAGGCTCTTGAACTTGCCGCTATCGATAAGGTCCTTGCGGATCAAGAGCGGCTGGTAGCCGTATCCGGGGGGCGTCGAGCCCTTGTCGGCGACGATCTTGATGCCGATGCCTCTGGCTACGGCATTGTAGAGGCCGGCTGAAGGCGATCCGCCTGCCACGTCAAGCTGGCCGGCGCCCAACGGAGCCACCATCTTTGCTCCAGAATCGAACGGGATGAACTTCGCATCGATGCCTTCATCGTGGAAGTAGCCCTTCTTGTCAGCGATGAAGAAGGCGACGTCGCTGCTTGAGTTCGCAATTCCGACGTTAACCGTCGTCATGTCTGCCGCGTTTGCCTGCAGACAGCCCAATGACATCCACCCGACGAGGGCGGCGCTCAGAATCATCTTGTTCACATTTTCCTCCGCGTTGAATGAACATCTGCGCGACCGGCTTTTCCTGCCCCGCCAAAAATTCCATCGATGTTCTGCTATAGGGAACGATGTTCCTATTTCGCGAAACTACAGGCGATATCGGCCTCTGTCAAATGTTTCTGCGGATCACATCTGCGTTGAATCACGGGAGCCTACCGGCTGATGCGGGGATTTTGTTACGGCTTCAACGGCTTGCGTCCGCCTGCTTCAGCGGTCCGCAATCCGTTGTTTCGGTGCATCAAAGAAATCCGCGAGGCCGTTCATCTGCCTCGCGTCAAACCATGGCACGTCGGTAACCGCAAAGCAGGGCGGCAGGTGCTCAGTGGGCGCCAGCGCCCCCGCCTGCACTTGGCTTTTGGGTGAGCAGCAGGGCAAGGGCGGCAATGGCAAGCACGGTGCCGATCACCGCGAAAGTATCGCTGAAGCCAAGGATGAGGGCCTGGCGTTTGACGATTTGGCCCAGGGCGACGATGGCTTTCTGGGTGGCGACGGCCGGGTCGGAGACGCCGTGCGCCAGGAAATAGTTGGTCGTTTGGCCTAGGCGGGCGCGGACCTCGTCGCGCGCCAGCGTCACCGACTGGCCGATGATATTGGAATGGAACTGCTCGCGCTTGGTCAGGATCGTGCCAAGCGTTGCCGTGCCGACGGCGCCGCCGAGGTTGCGCAGCATGTTCGTCAGCCCCGAGGCGGCCGCTGCATCGGACGGCGCAATACCGGCCGTCGTGATCGCAGTGATCGGGGTCAGCACCAGGGCCTGGCCGATGGCGCGCACGATGTTCGGGATCCAGAACTGGTCACCGGCATTGTCGGCCGAGAGCGTGATGTTCATGAAGCAGCTCACCGCGAAGATCGAGATACCGATGAAGCCGATGTAGCGGACGTCGAAGCGCTTCATCAGCACCGGCACCAGCGGGATCAGCAGAAGCTGCGGCAAGCCGGTCCAGGCAAGTACGTTGCCGATCTGCTCGGCATTGTAGCGCTGCACCTGGCCGAGATATTGCGGCAGGATATAGACAGTGCCGAAGAGAGCGACGCCCACCAGTACATTGACGAGCACGCCGATGCCGAAGTTGCGCTGCTTCAGCAACCGTAGCTTCACCAACGGCTTTTCGACCTTCAGCTCGATCCAGATGAAAGCCGCGAGGAAGACAAAGGCAACAATGCTGAGTTTGACGATGAAGGGCGAGGAGAACCAGTCATCCTTGTTACCTTCCTCGAGCACCGTCTGCAGGGCAGAAAGGCCGATCGCCATAGTGACGATGCCCGCCCAGTCCCCTTCCTTCAGCAAATGCAGCTGCATCGGCTGCTTCTCGAGCGTCAAGGCAAGAGCAATCGCCATGACGGCGCTGGGGACAGTATTAATGAAGAAGATCGTCTGCCAGCCGTAGTTTTCGGTGAGGTAGCCGCCGATCGTCGGACCGATCGCCGGCGCGAAGGTGACGGACAGCGCAAAGAGCGCGAGGCCGAGCGGCTGTTGGCTCTTCGGCAGCTTGGTCAAAACCATGGTGAAGGCCATGGGAATCAACACACCACCGGCGAATCCCTGCAGGCCGCGCATCACAATCATTGTGCCGAGGTCGTGCGCGAAGGCACACGCCATCGAAAACAGCGGGAAGAGGACGGAATTCACCAGGATGTAGCGCCGAAACGAGAAGACGCTGCTGAAATAGGCGGTGAGCGGAATGACGACGATCTCGCCGATCAGATAAGACGTCGAGATCCACGCGCCGTTGTCGACGCCGGTGCCGATGCCGCCCTCGATGTCGAGCAGCGAGGCATTGGTGATCTGGATATTGAGGATCGCCATAAAGGCGCCGATCATGCCGGCGAGAACGGCAATCCATTCCTTGGTGCTGGCGCGCGGCTGCGGTGCCGCGATGGCGGTTGTTGCGATATTGGACATGACACGATCTCCACGCCCTCGCGTTACTTGCGATCGGCATCGGCCTTGGTGCCGATGCTCGGCTGGACGGACATGCCGGGGCGAAGATCGCCGGAGGCGGCGCTGTCGCCATCAAGAATGATCTTCACCGGGATGCGCTGGACGACCTTGGTGAAATTGCCGGTGGCGTTATCAGGCGGCAGCAGGGCGAATTCCTGGCCGCTCGCCGGCGCGATGCTGTCGACATGGCCGTGATAGGTGCGGCCCGGGAACATATCGACTTCGATATCGACCGGCTGGCCGGCGTGCACGTCGGTCAGTTGCGTTTCCTTATAGTTGGCAATCACGTAGGCCGCACTGGTCGGGACGACCGACATCAATTGGGTGCCGGCCTGGACATACTGGCCAACGCGAAGCGTCCGATTGCCGACCGTGCCATCGACCGGAGCCACGATTGTGGCATAGGACAGATTGAGCTCGGCCTGACGCTCCACGGCCTGGCTGCGGGCAACATCTGCCTTTGCCTGGGCAACTTCGGCATTCAGGAGATCGACCTGCTTGACGGCAGCATCGAGAGCCGCACTGTCGCGCACGATGGTAGCCTGTGCCGCCGCAATCTGCGAGGCTGCCTGCTGGGCCGTCTGAACCGGGGCGTAACCGTTGGTCGCAAGGCTCGCATAGCGCTTGTTGTTCTGCTCAGCAAAAGTCTCGTTGGCTTTATCGACCTCGACGGTGGCGCGGGCAGCGGCGATCGTCGACTGTTGAATGTCTAGAGCCGCCTGCTTGGCATTGAGCGTCGCGGCGGCGGCGGAAACATCCGCCTTGGCCTGATCAAGCGCTGCTCTGAAATCCCGGTCATCGATGCGCGCAAGCGGTTGGCCGGTCTTGACCGCTTCGTTGTCCTTGACGAGCACCTCGGCGATATAGCCGGATACCTTCGGGGCGATCGTACTGTTATCGGCCTTTACGTAAGCATCGTCAGTCGAAACAAGGAAGCGACCGACGGTCCAGTAGTCGTGGCCGTAGTAGACGCCGGCCGCTAGCAGCACGAGGGCGCTTGCGCCAAGCAACAGCGCCCTGCCCGGCCGCTTGCGGGACGGCTCGGCGGCGGGCGGAGTAGCTGCCTCGGCAACGCGGAGCGGCTTGCCTGTTTCAAGCGTTTCTGGAGAGGCTTCCGCGACGGCTTCAGAGATCGGGACGCTATTGTTGTTCAGGGCATGCAGCTTCTGGATAGTCATTGCTTTCTCCGGATCCCGGTCGCGGTCTCATCGGGCTGCGGCCTCTGGTGTCGAAATAGGAAATTTGACGTTTTCCAAAATATGCCGTATAAAATTGAAGTCAACAAAAATTTGGAAAATGGTTATGTTCCAAAATAACGAAGACGTGAAGAGATCCCGCGGCCGGCCGCAGGTGCGATGCGACGATGACACGCGGCGCGTGATCATCGAGGCTGCAAGCAAGCAGTTCCACGAGAAGGGTTATGCGGCAGCGTGCATTTCCGACATAGCACAGGAGGCAGGCGTCTCCACGAAAACGCTCTACCGGCTTTTCCCGACGAAGGGCGATCTCTTTTCGGACCTGATCTCCGCTCGCACCGGCCGGTTTCTGCTCGCGCAGGACGCAAGGACGCTTGCGGTAGCAGATTTGCGGCAGGCGCTGGAGCGGATGCTGACGGATTATGGCATGCTGGCGCTTGCCGGCGACACTGTCACCATCATGCGGCTCGTTATTGGCGAGTCAGACCGCTTTCCGGAGCTTGCGACCTCCTTCTACGAGCAGGCGATCGTCCGGACCAACACATTGATGGAGAACTGGCTGCGCCAGCAGGTCGATCGCGGCACGATCGCACTCGAAGATCCGCATGCCGCCTGTGGCATGCTGCGCGGAATGATGATCATGGAACCTCAGCGCGCCGCCATGCTGGGTCAGCAACCGGTACCAAGCATCGAGGAGATCGCTGCGCGAGCACGGATGTGCGCTGATATCTTTCTGAACGGCGTTGCAAAGAACCGAACATAAGGGCAGCGCACCGCCGTGTAGCTACAGAAGTAGTGCGAGGTGATCGGATCGACCTCGCGTCCAGAGTCGTTGAGACCGGCTCGTTCTCGGAAGCGGCGCGGCAAATGCATGCAGGACAACCGGCGATATAGAACTCTTCGTCGATGACGGCGTCACCCGGTTCTGAACGGAGAGATCCATCAGGGCCTGCATGCGGTGACATCGCGATCGAGGATAGCTCCGCCCATTTCGCGTAACCTGATGGTACTGCGGCCGCAGCCTCTGTTGCATTTCCGCAACGACCCAGCAGCTACAGCGATAGATGCTACGAGATTCTACGGGCGTCAGGTCGAACAGGATGTTAGCGTCCATCTCTGAAAGAGGCCCCATCTCGAGTTAGTTGCGGGAACGCGTGAATGGCAAAGCGCAGTGCAGCTCTTTTTCTAGTTTTCCTCACAAGTTGCGGACATCCCAGTGGCGTCATGACGCCGGTCTCGCTTTCTGCATCCGCCCCGCCGACGTCCAAGGTCGACATGCTGGTTGCGACGACACGCGAGCCATCCGGAGATCCTGCGACGCTCTTCAACGGCGAGAGAAGCCCGAAGCCGCATCTCACCCAGATATCGGTTTCGATCCCGCCCAAGCGCGAACCTGGAACAGTGCAATGGCCGCAGCGCCTGCCGCCCAACCCGGCGACGGACTTTGCCGTGACCAATGTCCAGCAGATAGATACCGTGGCCGAAGGGCGTACCTGGTTCCGGCAGCATGTGAACGGCGGGCATGCGCTCGTTTTCATCCATGGCTTCAACAACACCTACGAGGATTCAGTTTTCCGGCTGGCCCAGATCGTGCACGACAGCAAGATGCAGGCGACGCCACTGCTGTTCACCTGGCCGTCGAGAGCGGAGGTCACCGCCTACGAATACGACAAGGAAAGCACGAATTATTCGCGCACCGCCTTGGAGCAGGCGCTTCGCACTCTTGCCGCCGATCGCGATGTCAAGGACATCACCATCATGGCCCATTCAATGGGGACCTGGCTTGCCATGGAATCCTTGCGGCAGATGGGCATCCGTGATGGTCACGTGAACCCGAAGATCCACAATGTCATCCTTGCCTCGCCAGACATCGACATCCAGGTTTTTGCCAAGCAGTACGTCGAGATGGGAGAGCCGCGGCCGAAGTTCACGATCTTCGTCTCCCAGGATGATAGGGCCCTGGCGATCTCGAGCTTCATCACCGGACGCGTGTCGCGCCTCGGTGCCATCAACCCGGCCGAAGAGCCTTATCGCACGAAGCTGGAGAGAGCCGGCATCACTGCCATTGACCTGACGAAGGTGAAAACCGGGGATCGCCTTAATCACGGCAAGTTCGCCGAAAGCCCGGAGATCGTCCAGCTCATCGGCGAGCGCCTGATGACGGGCCAGACGCTCACCGATTCCAAGGTCACGCTGGCTCAAGGCATTACGGCTGTCGTCGGCGGGACGGTAACCAATATCGGCACCGTTGCTGCGACAGCCGTTGCGGTCCCGGCCACGATCGTGGAGCAGCCCCTTATGCAGAGAAGGAAGCCGCTTCCGGCCGATGAGACGCTTGAAGGCGACCTGAAGCCGCAAACGCTGACGCAATAAAAGGCTACGACCCCGCGCGTAGCAGGCGAACGCGGCGACGCCTCGGAACGCAGGGCGCTTCACATGCTTTGTTCGGGTCATGGAACGGCGTGGACGACGGCAGCATGTACCTCGGCCATCGCCCTTTCGAGACCATCTATCGGCGAGGCAGCGGTCATCTCCTTGCCTTCGACTTCCCTCGGCATCTTCCAGCCCGGATCGACGCCCTGCATGTTGGGAAGTTCGTGAGCGATCCCCTTGTGGCAATCGATACACGTCGCCTTTCCGGGAAGCAGGTACCGGGAATGAATGTCGGCGGAACGCGGTGCCTGTTTTTGGAGATCCATCGCGACTGACGAGTGGCAGTTGCGGCACTCGAGGCTATCGTTGGCTTTCATTCGCGCCCACTCGTGCTGCGCAAGTTCGAGGCGTTTTGCGAGAAACTCCGGTCTCGTATCGATGGTGCCGAATATCTTTCCCCACACCTCTTTCGACGCCTGCATCTTGCGGGCGATCTTGTCTGTCCAGTTGTGCGGCACGTGGCAATCCGGGCACGTGGCCCGCACGCCGGAGCGGTTGGAGAAGTGGATGGTCCGCGTCAGCTCCTGGTAGACGTTGTCGTGCATCTCGTGACACGAAACGCAGAACTTCTCGGTATTGGTAAGCTCCAGCGCGGTATTGAATGCGCCCCAGAACATGACGCCTCCGATGAAGCCCCCGAGCGTGAGGACTCCCAGGCCGATGGTCGCCGCGGGCGTGGTCAGGATCGACCAGGCCCGGAGTAGTATCTTCTTGAGCCACAAAATCATCGGATCACTCGCTTCCGGCGGGCTTGATGCCCAGTTCGCTCATATCCTTGAATTTGTTGACCACGAGATTGCGGGTATCGGCTTGTGGCACATGGCAGGCGGTGCAGAAGTATCGCCTGGGCGATACGTCCGCGAGCATTTGGCCGTCACGCGTCATGTAGTGGGTCACGCTGATCATCGGCGCCCCGGAGTCCTGGGTGAATTCCCGCTTATGGCAGGACAAGCATCTGTTGGCATTGACCGAAAGCTCATAGCCCTCGATCGAGTGCGGGATGATCGGCGGCTGATCCGGATATGCTCGCATTCGACGCTGATCGTCGACAACCCACCTGGGAAGCGGCGCGGCCCCGATAACCGCCATCGATGGTGTCGGGCCTTCGAGCTGAGGCACCTCCTGCTGCAGCATCTGGCCGCCTGCGGCCGTCGCCACGAACACCAGCCCGACGAGGGCGAAGAGCCGGCCTCTAGAATCTCGGATCAGGCCACGGGAAGGATCTTGACCGCGCATTTCTTGAAATCCGTCTGTTTGGAGATCGGGTCGGTCGCGTCAAGCGTGACCTTGTTGATGAGCTGGCTGGCATCGAACCAGGGAACGAAGATCACGCCGGACGGCATGCGGTTTCTGCCTCGAGTATCGACGCGTGAACGGATCTCACCCCGCCGCGAAACGATCCTGACTTCGGCTCCCTGATTGATGCCGCGCGCGCGCGTCCTCGGCATTCATGAAACAACGCGCACCCGGAAACGCCTTGTAGAGTTCGGGCACTCGCATCGTCATGGATCCGGAATGCCAGTGCTCAAGCACGCGCCCTGTGACCAGCCAGAAGTCGAATTCCTCATCCGGCGGTTCGGCCGGGGGCTCATAGGGAGCGGCGAAGATCACCGCCTTGCCGTCCGGCTTCCCATAGAATCTCACACCCTCGCCCGGCTTGACGTAGGGATCGAAGCCCTCGCGATAGCGCCAGAGCGTCTCCTTTCCGTTGACCACCGGCCAGCGCAATCCGCGGACCTCGTGGTACATGTCGTAGGGTGCGAGGTCGTGACCGTGCCCACGACCGAACGACGCGTATTCCTCAAACAACCCTTTCTGGATGTAGAACCCAAACGCCTTGGCCTCGCTGTTGTCGTATTCGTCACTGATCTCGCTGAGCGGAAACTGATCGACCTGGCCGTTGCGAAACAGAACGTCGAACAATGTCTTGCCACGATACTGGGCATTGGCATCGAGGATATCCGCGGGCCAGACCTCGTCGGTCGTGAAGCGTTTCGAAAACTCGGCGAGCTGCCAGAGATCGGAACGGGCTTCGCCCTTGGCTTGGACAAGCTGGTGCCAGACATGGGTGCGGCGTTCCGCATTGCCGTAAGCGCCCTCCTTCTCAACCCACATCGCCGCGGGAAGGATCAGATCGGCGCTCATTGCCGTCACCGTCGGGTAGACGTCAGACACGACAATGAAGTTTTCCGGGTTCCGGTATCCCTGCCAAGTCTCGTTGGCGGTGTTGGGACCAGCCTGCACGTTGTTGTTGACCTGCACCCAATAGAAATTGAGCTTTCCGTCCTTGAGCATGCGATCCTGCTGGACGGCGTGGTAGCCGGGTTTCTCGGGAATGATGCCGTGGGGGATCCGCCAGATCTCCTCCGCGTGCTCGCGATGTTCGGGATTGGTGACGGTCATGTCTGCAGGCAGGCGATGCGCGAAAGTCCCTACCTCTCGCGCCGTGCCGCAGGCCGACGGCTGTCCAGTCAGGGAAAACGGGCTGTTGCCAGGCTCGGAGATTTTCCCGGTCAGCAGATGAAGGTTGTAGACCATCTGGTTGGCCCACACGCCCCGCACATGCTGGTTAAAGCCCATGGTCCACAGCGACATGACCTTGCGGTTGGGATCCGCATATAGCTCGGCGAGTTGCTCGAGAAACTGCGGATCGACTCCTGTCATCTCGGCGGTCTTCTTGAGCGTGTAATCGGAGACGAAGGCCTTGAATTGCTCGAAATCGATCGGCTCCGTCTTCGCGGGATCGGCCGCATTGGCAGCTCCGGTTTCGCGAGGATTGTCAGGACGCAGCCCGTAGCCGATGTCGGTGACACCCTTCGCAAACGTCGTGTGCTTGGTGACGAAGTCTTGGTTGACGCGATTAGTTTGAATGATGTGGTTGGCAATGTAGTTCAGGATGACCAGATCGGTGCCGGGCTTAAAAATGATTGGAATGTCGGCGAGGTCCATGCTCCGGTGGGTGAATGTTGAAAGAACGGCGACCCGGACATGCGGCTGGCCAAGGCGGCGATCCGCAACGCGGGTCCAGAGGATCGGGTGCATTTCGGCCATGTTCGAACCCCAAAGCACGAACGCGTCGGCGTTCTCGAAATCGTCGTAGCAGCCCATTGGTTCGTCCATGCCGAAGGTGCGCATGAATGCGTAGGCGGCTGACGCCATGCAATGACGGGCATTGGGGTCTAGGTTGTTTGACCGAAGGCCCGCGCGCATCAGCTTGGTCGCCGCATAGCCTTCGAAAATCGTCCATTGGCCGGAGCCGAACATTCCGACCGCCGTTGGCCCCTTCTCCTTCAGGACCCGCTTGCATTGCGCGGCCATCACATCGAACGCCTCATCCCAGCTCACCGGCTCGAATTCGCCGTCCTTGGCGTAGATGCCGTTGCGCTTGCGCAAAAGCGGGGTCTGGAGCCGATCTTCGCCGTACATGATCTTGGACAGGAAGTAGCCCTTGATGCAGTTCAGCCCCCGATTGACCTCGGCCTGCATGTCGCCGTGCGTTGCAACGACCTGCCCTTCCTTGACGCCGACCATGACGCCGCACCCCGTCCCGCAGAAGCGGCAGGGTGCTTTCGACCACTTGATCTGCAATGCCTCGACCCCGCCGGGCACGGGCTGTGCGCGAGCCGGGAGTGCAATTCCTGCGGCAATCGCGGCAATTCCGGCCGCCTGGGCTTTAAGAATGTCACGTCGGCTCAGTTCTCCGGACATCCTGATTCTCCCCCCGTTCGACATGCTCGAAGACCATGTTGGCGCTGATCACGCCGTCGAGCAGCGATATGCGATGAAGCCGGTCCCCCAGGACGTTTGGCCCCTCGCCCTCGATGACAACGATGATCTTCCCCCTCGCGTGGCCATGCACTTCCACCCCCGGCATTTGCGCAAGCGAAGCGAGCGTAGGCTCCAATGAGCCGGGTTTGACCATCACGACTGCGCTTGAGATGTGCCATTGGGCGCCCTCAGACATCGACACGCTCCGCTTCGACGCTTCGCAGCACCACCGCACCGACCGGGCAGCTCTCCAGACACTCGCCGCACCCGGTGCAGATGCTCTCGTCGATGGTCGGAACGAAAGGGCCGCCCAAGCGCGGGCGAAAATTGATTGCCTGTTGGGGGCAGACGTCCCTGCAACACTGACAGGCGACGAAACTCATTCCCAGACATCGCTCGCCTATCGTTGCTATTAGAGGCAACGAGGCGCCAGATCGAAGCGCGCCGCCCGGATGGGCACAGTGGCCGCCCAGAAGTTGTCTCCGCGAAAGCAATCTCGTCGCCATGGCCATCGCCTTCAATGCCCCGGAGGTCCGGGAGGGCCGAAAATGATCTGGAAGATCCAGACCAAGAAACCGTAGCCACCGACGAAAGCGACGGCCAGGATAGGCCAAACTCCAAAGGCAAGGCTCAAAAAAATCAGGAGTTCCGCCTTGCGTGTGCGCGGAGCGCCGAGCCTTCGGTTGCTATTCGCTGGAACAACCATTCGGGCCCCTTCCAGAATTGAATGCTCGCCAGGCCAACCTCTTGGGATGGCACCAGCAAAGATAACAAGGAAATGAACCGAGCCTATGTAGCATCACGGAGACTCTATGGAAGCCTAGCCGGTCGTGGGTCGTCGATCGTGAGCGCATACCCAAGCACCCACCGGTTTGAGCGCGCTCTCATCGACGTCGAAGTCCCGCTAGTTCAGGCGTAGCGCCCATGCCGGGCCATCGCCAATATGATCCATGCTTCAATTGTCCGGCTTTTGTCCGTGCATCCTCGCGGGCAGCCAGGCCCGAAAAGCTTGCGACGCGGCCCGTTCGCTTTTCGACCTTACGCGCGCAGTTTGTCGCACCCATACAATATACAGAATGTATGTGTTGATTGCCGGATATTTTGCTGGTACCGCATACGCATCGATCCGATGAATGTATGGCTATAGAGCATATAATGTCTGAGAAATGTACGGGCGATATCATCGCCGACCGCCGGGAAGGACGGCTCCTTTCTTCGCGGCCTCGCGTCATCGGAGGCAGGGGCGGTGTCCATACCGACCTCTTCCGGTGGTTTCGGCATGTAGCGTTGTTTTTCTTGCTCCTCCCGTTGACCGCTTGCAACAACATCCAGCTCATGGCCCCGAAGGGCGACATCGGTATTCAGGAGAGGACGCTGATCCTCGTCGCGCTCGGGCTGATGCTGCTCGTGGTCATCCCCGTCATGGTTTTGACCGTGTACTTCGCCTGGCGATACCGCGCCAGCAACACTAAAGCGACGTATGCGCCGACTTGGGCGCATTCGACCGCAATCGAGGCGGTGGTCTGGACGATCCCGTGCCTGATTGTCGGCATTCTCGCGGTGATGATCTGGGAGACGACCCATTCGCTCGATCCATACAAGCCACTCGAATCGAACGCCAAGCCCGTTCGCGTCGAGGTCGTCGCGCTGAACTGGAAATGGCTGTTCATCTACCCTGACTACGGCATCGCTTCCGTCAATCACCTGGCGATCCCGGTGGATACGCCGATCAGTTTCAAGCTCACGGCGGAATCGATGATGAACTCCTTCTTCATCCCGCAGCTCGGCAGCCAGATCTATGCCATGGCCGGAATGCAGACCCAGCTGCACCTCATCGCCAACGAGCCGGGCACCTATGAAGGACTGTCCTCGGCCTTCAGTGGCCCCGGCTTTTCCGACATGCATTTCGACGTCGCAGCAACAAGCGCGGATGCGTTCGCGGAGTGGGTCAATCAGGTGAAGACCTCGCCGCAGAAGCTCGACGCCGCCAACTACCAGTCCCTGGAGCAGCCGAGCATCAAGAACCCCGTCGCGCTCTATGCCAGCGTCGAGCCCGGCCTCTTCGACACGGTTGTCAACCGGTACATGGCCGACCGCATGCCGGAGATGGCGCGCGACGCCAGCACCGACATCTGCACCGCTGAAACCCCTTATCCGCTCGCCTGGAACAAGAACTGATGCTTGGTAAACTCACTCTCGATGCCGTCCCCCTCCATGAGCCCATCATCATGGGGACTGGCGCAGTCGTCGCCCTTCTCGGCGTGGGCCTCCTCGCCTGGATCACCTATAACGGCTGGTGGAAATATCTCTGGACGGAATGGATCACCTCCGTCGATCACAAGAAGATCGGCGTGATGTATTTCGGCCTCGGGCTGGTCATGCTGCTACGCGGCTTTGCCGACGCCATCATGATGCGCGCGCAGCAGGCGATCGCCAGCAACGATGCCGCCGGTTATCTCCCGCCGCATCACTACGATCAGATCTTCACCGCCCATGGCGTGATCATGATCTTCTTCGTGGCGACACCTTTCATCCTCGGCCTGATGAACGTTGTCGTGCCGCTGCAGCTCGGCGCCCGCGACGTCGCCTATCCCTTCGTCAACTCGCTGGGCTTCTGGCTCTCGGCGGTCGGCGCCGCCCTGGTCATGGTCTCCATGTTCGTCGGTGATTTCGCCGCTACCGGCTGGGTTGCCTATCCGCCGCTCTCCGAGCTCGGCTACAGCCCGACGGTCGGGGTCGACTATTACATATGGTCGCTGCAGGTCTCGGGGCTCGGAACGACTCTCGCCGGCATCAACTTCGTCGTGACCATCTTGCGCATGCGCGCGCCGGGCATGGACCTGATGAAAATGCCGGTGTTCGTCTGGACGGCGCTGATCACCAACATCCTGATCGTCGCGATCTTCCCAGTCTTGACCGCGACCCTCGCGCTGCTTGCCGCAGACCGCTACTTCGACATGCATTTCTTCACCAACGAGCTTGGTGGCAATGCGATGATGTACATCAACCTCATCTGGGTCTGGGGCCATCCCGAGGTCTATGTGCTGATCCTGCCTTGCTTCGGCGTCTACTCCGAGGTGATCGCGACCTTCTCCGGCAAGCCGCTCTTCGGCTACAAGTCAATGGTCTACGCCACCTCGTCGATCGGCATCCTCTCCTTCTTCGTCTGGCTGCACCACTTCTTCACCATGGGTTCCGGCGCCAACGTCAATGCCTTCTTCGGCATCATGACGACGATCATCTCGATCCCGACGGGGGTGAAGCTGTTCAACTGGCTGTTCACGATGTACCGCGGGCGCATCCGCTTCCATTCGGCCACGCTCTGGACCATCGGCTTCATGGTGACCTTCACCGTCGGCGGCATGACTGGCGTGCTGCTTGCCGTTCCCGGCGCCGATTTCGTCCTGCACAACAGCCTGTTCCTGGTCGCCCACTTCCACAACGTTATCATCGGCGGCGTGGTCTTCGGCTGCCTTGCCGGTATGAGCTTCTGGTTCCCCAAGGTCTTCGGCTTCACCCTGAACGAATTCTGGGGGAAGGTTTCCTTCTGGTGCTGGATGATCGGCTATTGGCTCGCCTTCACGCCGCTTTACATCCTCGGCCTGGATGGAATGACGCGCCGCATGAACCATTATGACGTGCCCGGCTGGCATCCCTATCTGGTGGTGGCGCTGATCGGCGCGGTGATCATCGGCGCCGGCATCCTCGCCATTCTGATCCAGCTCTTCGTCAGTATCCGAGACCGCAAGCAGAACCGCGACGTTACCGGCGATCCCTGGGATGCGCGCAGCCTGGAATGGGCGACCGCCTCGCCGGCCCCCTTCTACAACTTCGCGCATGTCCCAAGGATCACCTCGCTCGAACAGCATTGGGAAAACAAGCAGACCGGCCGCGCCAACCAGCGGGCCTGGGAGTACGAGGACATCCATATGCCGCGCAACACAGGGGCCGGCTTCGTGATCTCCGCCTTCAGCTTCGTCCTCTGCTTTGCGCTCATCTGGCACATGTGGGTCTTCGTCGCCATCGGACTGCTCGGCACGGTCGGCACTTTCATCGCCCGATCCTACGACCGGGACGTCGACTACTACGTGCCGGCGGCGGAAGTCGCCCGCATCGAAAACGCACGCTTCGCCCTGTTGCGAAAGGGAGCATGACCGATGAACATCCTCGTTAAATCCACCCACGGAAGCAGCCACGCACCGGTTCAGCACGACCATGGACACGACAGCGGTGCCAACACCGTGCTCGGCTTCTGGATCTACCTGATGAGCGACTGCCTCATCTTCGCGACGCTGTTCGCCACCTTCGGCGTGCTCGCCGCCAACACCGCCGGGGCGCCCGGCGGGAGGGAACTCTTCGATCTTCCCTATGTGGCGATCGAGACCGTGGTGCTGCTGGTCAGCAGCTTCACCTTCGGCATGGCCGGCTTGCAAATGCAGGCCGGTGCGAAGGAGAAGGTCATTCAGTGGCTCGCCATCACCTTCGTCTTCGGCGCCGCCTTCATCGCCATGGAAGTGCATGAATTCCTGGCTCTCATCCACGAGGGCGCCGGCCCGGACCGCAGCGCCTTCCTGTCGGCGTATTTCACGCTGGTCGGCACGCATGGCCTGCATGTGACGGCTGGTCTCCTCTGGCTCGCAACGATGATGCACCAGGTCTCGCGCTTCGGCCTCGATCATGTCGTCCGCCGCCGGCTCGCCTGCCTCAGCCTCTTCTGGCACTTCCTCGACCTGGTCTGGATCTGCGTCTTCACCTTCGTCTATCTGCGCGGGGTTCTGTAATGTCCCATCCCTCTTCCCACACCAGTTCCGGGGCATCGCACGCCAGCCTGAAATCCTATGTGATCGGTTTCGTGCTGTCGCTCTTGCTGACCGGTCTCTCCTTCGGCGCCGTCATGAGCGGCCTCGTTCCCGGTGATGCCATCCTGCCGGCGATCACCGTCCTCGCGGTCGTCCAGCTCATCGTGCAGCTCGTCTTCTTCCTGCATCTCGGCACCAGCCCGGAGCAGCGCAACAACACGACGATCTTCCTCCTGACGATCATGCTGATCGCCATCATCGTCAGCGGCTCGCTCTGGGTCATGCACAACGCCAACGTGAACATGATGCCGACAAGCATGACGATCGAACGCGCGAAAGTACGCGACTAGCAAATGTTCACCCCAAAGCCGCCGGATCGCCTGTGTTGCGAGGCGGCAGAAAAGAGCAAGGCCATGGACTATGCTGCAAGATTTGAGGCCCTCATCAAGGAACTGAAGCTCGACGGCCGCTACCGGACCTTCGCCGAGCTGGAACGGATCGCCGGTGAATTCCCGAGCGCACTCTGGCATGGCCCGACGGGTGAGACCCGTCGCGTGACCGTCTGGTGCAGCAACGACTATCTCGGTATGGGCCAGCACCCGGACGTGCTAGCCGCCATGCATGCGGCGATCGACGATTTCGGCGCCGGAACCGGCGGCACGCGCAACATCTCGGGCACCAACCGCCAGCATGTTGCGCTGGAAACGGAACTCGCCGACCTGCACGGCAAGGAAGCGGCGCTGATTTTCACCTCGGGCTGGATTTCGAATCTTGCAGCTCTCAGCACGCTCGGCAAGCTGTTGCCCGGCTGCGCCATTTTCTCCGATGCGCTGAACCATAATTCGATGATCGAGGGCATCCGCCGCTCCGGCGCGGAGCGCTTCATCTTCCGCCACAACGACCCCGCCCATCTCGACGAACTGATGAGCGCGATCGATCCGGCGCGGCCGAAGATCGTCGCCTTCGAGAGCGTCTACAGCATGGACGGCGATATCGCGCCGATCGCCGCCATCTGCGACGTCGCCGAGAGACACGGCGCCATCACGTATCTCGATGAAGTGCATGCCGTCGGCCTCTACGGTACCCATGGCGGCGGCGTTGCCGAGCAGCAGGGCGTCGCCGGGCGGCTGACGATCATCGAGGGAACGCTCGCCAAGGCCTTCGGCGTCATGGGCGGGTATATTACCGGGCCGGCGCTGCTGATGGACGTCGTGCGCAGTTTTGCCGACAGTTTCATCTTCACCACCTCCATGTGCCCGCATCTCGCCGCCGGGGCGCTTGCGGCTGTGCAGCACCTGAAGGCCCATCCCGAGGAGCGGGCGGAGCAGCAGGCGAATGTCCGGCAGCTCAAGGCGATGCTGGAGGCGGCGGACATGCCGGTCCTCGACAGCCCGAGCCACATCCTGCCCCTGATCATCGGCGATGCGCATCTGTGCCGCCAGACCAGCGAGCTGCTGCTCGCCCGTCACAACATCTATGTCCAGCCGATCAACTATCCGACGGTAGCACGGGGCCAGGAACGTCTGAGGATCACGCCGACGCCCTTCCACACGGAAGCGCACATGCGCGCCCTGGTCGAAGGCCTCATCGACGTGCGCGACCGGCTCGGCTGGCACGGCCGTCGGGCGGCAGCCTGATTTCTTACGTTGGTTTCTTGCAAAGGGAGGGACGGATATGCCCGCACACCTGATTACCGCCAACCGGCTCGCCGATGGCGTTGCCGTCTGGCTCGACGCCAGAGAGCGCTGGACCGAAGAGATCGAGAAGGCGATGCCCATCGATGAGGGAGGGCTTGCCGCATCTCTGGAGACCGCCCGCCTCAGCGAACGCGGCAATATCGTCGTCGACGTGCGCGAGATCGGCGCCGATGAAACAGGCGGGGAATGGAGGGCAAGCGCCAGGCGTGAACGCCTGCGGGGCAGCGGCCCGAGCGTGCGCCCCGACCTGGCGAAGAAGGCACCGGCCGCGCAATGGGCGGAGCCGCCCTTTCCGGAACCGCCCTCAGCCTCCTCGGTTTCGCCCTACGCCGGCATCTACCGCTATGACGAGTACGACCGGCAGTTCCTGCGCGACCGCGCCGAACAGTTCCGCCGCCAGGTGGACCGGCGGCTTGCCGGCGAACTCAGCGAGGAGGAGTTCAAGCCGCTCAGGCTGATGAACGGTCTCTATTTGCAGCTTCATGGTTATATGCTGCGGGTCGCCCTGCCCTATGGCGTGCTCAGCGCCGCGCAGATGCGCCAGCTTGCCTATGTCGCCCGGCACTACGACCGCGGCTACGGGCATTTCACGACACGCCAGAACATTCAGTTCAACTGGCCGCGACTCAAGGATGCGCCGGATATCCTGGCGATCCTGGCCGAAGCCGACCTGCATGCGATCCAGACCAGCGGCAATTGCGTGCGCAATGTCACGACCGACCATTTTTCCGGGGCTGCGGCCGAGGAAGTGGTCGATCCGCGCCTTTATGCCGAGATCCTCCGGCAATGGTCGACCGATCATCCGGAATTCACCTACCTGCCACGCAAGTTCAAGATCGCCATCACCGGCAGCCCTAAGGACCGGGCGGCCGTGCGGGTACACGACATCGGCATCCTGGCAAGCCGCAATGCCGCTGGCGAACCGGGCTTCACCATCTATGCCGGCGGCGGTCTCGGCCGCACGCCGGTCGTCGGCACCAAGGTGCGCGACTGGCTGCCGGTTCGCGACCTGTTGCGCTATGTCGAGGCGATCCTGCGCGTCTACAATGCGCTTGGCCGACGCGACAACATCTACAAAGCCCGCATCAAGATCCTGTTGCGCGAGATGAAGCCGGAGAATTTCATCCGGATGATAGAGGAAGAATTCGCTGGCCTGCCGGCCGATCACTGCGTGCTGGAAAACGAGATCGTCGAAGCCGTCGCCGCTCGCTTCGTTCCGCCGCCTTTCGAGAACCTGCTGCGCCATTCGGCAGAGCTTGAGCGGGCGCTTGCCGCGGATCGCGCCTTTCGCGCCTGGGTGAAAACCAATACGCATCCGCACCGGCAGGCGGGCTATATCTCAGCCGTCGTTTCGCTGAAGCCCGTCGGCGGCATCCCGGGCGACGTCAGTGCCGAAGAGATGGAGGCTGTCGCCGATCTTGCCGACCGGCATTCCTTCGGCGAGATCCGCGTCTCCCACGAACAGAACCTCGTGCTGCCGCATGTACGCAAGGACGATCTGCATACCCTCTGGAAGGGCTTGGTTGCAGCCGGGCTTGCGAGCGGCAATGTCGGGCTGATTATCATCGCCTGCCCGGGCATGGACTATTGCAGTCTTGCCACCGCACGCTCCATTCCCGTCGCGCAGCGCATCGCCGAGCGTTTTGCCGATCCCGAACGCCAGCAGGAGATAGGGGCGATTGATCTCAACATCTCCGGCTGCATCAATGCCTGCGGCCATCACCATGTCGGCCATATTGGCCTTCTCGGCGTCGACAAGAACGGCGAGGAGGTCTACCAGATCACCCTCGGCGGCTCGGCCGACGACAGGGCGTCGATCGGCAGCATCATCGGCCCGTCCGTCGCCTCCGAAAATGTCGTCGATGCCATCGAGGCTATCGTCGATGCCTATCTCGGCAACCGCATCGGGGGCGAGGCGTTCATCGACACTTACCGGCGGCTCGGCGCAACCCCCTTCAAGGAGGCCGTCTATGGCGCTGATTAATCAAGTGGGTAACGAGATTCCCGATCGCTGGATCTATCCGGAAGCAGGTGAACAAGGTTCGCTCGGGCCGTACCGGATCGCATCGTTCGATGTGTTGCAGGAACTCGGTGCGGTATCCCTTGAGGCACGACCGGCCGGCATTCTGCTGTCGCCGGAGACCTCGCCGGACCTTGTGGCGCCGTTTCTCGATCAGATTGATCTGGTGGTCATTCCATTTCCGAAGTTCCGCGACGGACGCGGCTTTACCGCGGCCCGTTCGCTGCGGCAGCGCCATGGCTTCATGGGCGATGTCCGAGCCATTGGCCACATCCTCCCGGATCAGCTTCCGTTGCTGGCGCAATGTGGTTTCACGTCTATCGTAACCCCCGCCGAGCATCCACCTGCACAATGGCAGCAGGCAAGTTCTGCCAGCGCGGCGGAAGGCGAACGTCCCCAGCCGCTGTTGCAGCGGCTCGTGAAACGCGGGAATTGAACCCATTCCGGAGGCCGCGATGAGCCGCCTCCATTCGCACCCGCGGGCATCGGGCGGCTACACAGTCAATCCGGCAAAGCCCATTATCAGCCTGAATAGCATGGCAACGACCGCAAGCGCGACGACGCTCGCGGTCCAGATCAGCACGAGCCAGCCAAACCGGCGCAACCAGTCTTTGCGGGTGGTCGCGTCCGGCATCAGTGATAGCCCTCGCCCGGCCTCACCTTGCCGCGGAAGACGTAGTAGGACCAGGCGGTATAGGCGAGGATGAAGGGGATAATGAAAAGCGCGCCGACCAGCGTGAAGCCCATGCTCTGCGGCGGCGCGGCGGCATCCCAGATCGAGATCGAAGGCGGGATGATATTCGGCCACAGGCTGATCCCCAGGCCGCTATAGCCGAGAAACAGCATGACGAGCGCCAGCAAGAAGGGTCCTGCGTGGGAGTCGCGCTGCAAGGCTCTGAGGGTCGCGAGCGTCGCAAGCAGCACGAGGACCGGCACCGGCGCAAAGAAGATCATGTTCGGCAGCGAGAACCAGCGGTCGGCAACCGGAGCATGGGCAAGCGGCGTCCAAACGCTGACGACGATGACGACGGCAAGCAGGCCGAGCGTCACCGGCCGAGCAAGGTCCTTCATGCGCTGCTGCAGTGGCCCTTCCGTCTTCATGACGAGCCAGGTTGAGCCGAGCAGCGCATAGGCGACGAGAAGGCCGAGACCGGTGAACAGGCTGAACGGCGTCAGCCAGTCGAGCAGCCCGCCGGAATAGGCGCCGTTGGTAACCTCGAAACCGTTGATGAAGGCGCCGAGCGACACGCCCTGCGAGAAGGTCGCGATATAGGAGCCCCAGGCAAAGGCCTTGTCCCAGAAGGGTTTGTGGGCCTCATCTGCCTTGAAGCGGAATTCGAAGGCGACGCCGCGCCAGATCAGCCCCGCCAGCATCAGGACGAGGGGCAGGTAGAGCGCGCTAAGGATGACCGAATAGGCGAGCGGAAAGGCGGCAAGCAGGGCCGCGCCACCAAGGACGAGCCAGGTTTCGTTGCCGTCCCAGACCGGCGCCACGGTATTGACCATCGTATCCCGGTCCTCGCGGCTCGCGACGAATGGAAACAGGATGCCGATGCCGAGATCAAAACCGTCCATGATGACGTACATCATAAGACCGAAGCCGATGATGATGGCCCAGATGAGGGGAAGATCGATGCCCATAGCCGTCAAGCCTCCTTCCGTCCGGCGTCAGCCGCCGAATCGACGTTGTCCGGTGCCGCAGAAAGCGGCCGCGCCGGCCGCTGCGATTGTACCTTGTCGTGCGGCGGATGTTCGTCGAAGGGCTGCGGTCCCTTGACGACCAGTTTCAGCATGTAGCTGACGCCGGTGCCGAAGACAGCACAGTACATGATGACGAACATGATCAGCGTCGTCGAGAGCGCCAGTGCCGAATGGTTCGAGACCGCATCCTTCGTCCGCATCACGCCGTAGACCACCCATGGCTGCCGCCCGATCTCCGTGGTGAGCCAGCCGGCAAGGATGGCGATCACGCCGGCTGGGCCCATGAGCGTCGCGAAACGCAGAAACGGTCTTGAGTAATAAAGTCCGCCCCGCCAGCGCAGATAGAGACTCCAGAGGCCAAGCAGCAGCATCAGCACGCCGAGACCAACCATCAGCCGGAAAGTCCAGAAGACGACCGCCGAGTTCGGCCGGTCCTCCGGCGCGAACTCCTTAAGGCCCGGAATGTGGCCGTTGATATCATGGGCGAGGATCAAGCTGCCGAGATAGGGGATCTCGATCGCAAAGCGCGTCGTTTCCGCCGCCATGTCGGGCAGTCCGAAGAGGATGAGCGGCACGCTCTCGCCAGGTATGTTCTCCCAGTGACCCTCGATAGCGGCGATCTTGGCCGGCTGGTGCTCCAGAGTGTTGAGGCCATGTTGGTCGCCGACCAGGATTTGGATCGGCGCCACGACGAGCACCATCCACATCGCCATCGAGAGCATGGTGCGCACCGCCGGCGTAGCGTTCGCCCGCAGCAGATGCCAGGCGCCAGAGGCGCCGACGAAAAGTGCGGTCGTGAGATAGGCGGCGATCGTCATGTGCGCCAGACGGTAGGGAAAGGAGGGATTGAAGATCACCTTCAGCCAGTCGACCGGCACGACGCGACCGTTAATGACCTCGAAGCCCTGCGGCGTCTGCATCCAGCTGTTGGAGGCCAGAATCCAGGTGGCCGAGATCAGCGTGCCGAGCGCCACCATGATCGTCGCGAAGAAATGCAGCCCGGGACCGACCTTGTTCCAGCCGAACAACATGACACCGAGAAAGCCGGCCTCGAGAAAGAAGGCCGTCAGCACCTCGTAAGTGAGAAGTGGTCCGGTGACGCTGCCGGCGAAAGACGAGAAATAGCTCCAGTTGGTGCCGAACTGGTAGGCCATGACCAGGCCGGAGACGACGCCCATCGCAAAGTTGACAGCGAAGATCTTCGACCAGAAATGATAGAGGTCGCGGTAGACCGCCTCCTGCCGCCACAGCCAGAGACCTTCGAGCACGGCTAAATAGCTGGCGAGCCCGATGGTGATGGCGGGGAAGACGATGTGGAAGGAAATCGTAAAGCCAAACTGGATGCGCGCCAGTTCCAGTGCCGTCAATCCGAACATAACGTATCCTCCTTCGGCTCGACAGGGATGGCAGGTCCCAGATCGGAGCCCTTGTTCGATTGCGGCTCGAACGCCACCGCCGACTTCGGCCGCGTGTCGACTGACAGCCGGAAGACATCGGGACGGGCGTAGTGCCCCACGACGTCGAGGTCATACTTGCCGCGCGCAATCACCCGCCGGTCGATCTCGGCAAGTTTGATGGTCTCTCCCGTGAAGTCGGGTTCGACGAGGATATTTCCGAGTGGGTCGATGATGCAGGAGCCGCCGCGAATGAGCACTGTCCGAGGATCATCTCCTTGAATGGGCGCGTAGTCCAGCGGCGCGTTGTCGCGCCTGAAATACTGGCAGGCCGAGATGACGAAGCATCGCCCTTCCAGTGCGATCGTCCGCATCGTCGGCAGCCATGTATCGCGGTCATCCACCGTCGGCGCGCAATAGAGCTCGACCCCTTGTGCGTACATCGCCATGCGCAGCTGCGGCATGTAGTTTTCCCAGCAGATGACGCTGCCGATACGGCCGAGCGGCGTATCGGCGACACCGATCGTCGAGCCGTCGCCAAAGCCCCACACGAGGCGTTCGAGCGCCGTCGGCATCAGCTTGCGATGCTTTCCGAGAAGCCGGCCCGATGGTCCGTAGGTGAGAGACGTGCAGTAAAGCGTTCCGCCGTCCCGCTCGATCACGCCGACGACCAGATGAACACAGTTGTCACGGGCGATCTCGCCAAGCCGTGCCGCCTCGGTGCCGGGCACGTCGATTGCGCTCTCGTGATAGCGCCGGAAGTCCTCGCGGCCTTCGGGGCTGCGCATGCCGAGCCGCGCCCCGAAGTCAATGCCTTTCGGATAGCCACCGACGAACGCCTCGGGAAACACGACCAGCCGAGCCCCCTTCCCTGCGGCATCGCGGGTGAGATCGGCAAGCTTCGCGATCGTCCTCGGCGTGTCGAATAGCACGGGTGCGGCCTGGATGACGGCGGCTTTGAAAATATCGGACATGACGATGATCCCCCAAAACCTAAACGACGGCCCTGGATGCCAGCGACGGCTGTGCAATCAGGCCGGAAAGCAAGGTGAGCGCGTCTTCCAGCGCGCCGCGATCCGGAGCGACGCCGAGCGATATTCTGACAGCCTCGATCGGATGCGCGCTCGTCGCGAAGGCAGAGCTTGCTACGATCGAGACCCCGGCGCGATCGGCATGTTCGGCAAAATCCGCTGCACGCCAATGATCGGGCAAACGCAGCCAGAGGTGATGCCCATGCGGATCGGCGGCAAAAGGAATGTCCCTGAAGATAGATGACGCCAGCTTCTGGCGCTCGACGTTCTCTGCCCGGATGGCATCCGCAATCCCCTCGAGGGTCCCGTCCGAGATCCAACGGCTTGCCAGCGCGGACATCAGGGGCGGAGCCATAAGGATCGTCGCACGCAGCACGCCGGCGAGCCTGAGTGCCTGGCTGGCATTCGGTGCCACCACATAGGCAACCCGCAGTGCGGGCGTTGCGCATTTCGAGAGCGTGGCGATGTGCCAGGTGATGTCGCTCGCCAGTTCCGCCACGGCGACGAGACGCTCCGGACGCAACGGCGCATAGGGATCGTCCTCGATGATCGCAACGCCATGCCTGCGCGCGAGCGCGGCAAGCGCCCGCCGCCGCTCTTCTGGCAACGTGGCCGTCGTCGGATTGTCGATCGTCGGGATTAGATAGAGGACTTTCGGCCCCTTCTCGCGGCAGACCTTTTCGAAGGCATCAGGAATGATGCCTTGATCGTCCATGGCCAGCGGCTCCAGGAGAATTCCTTTCTGCATGGCGACCGCCTTCAGGCCGGGATAGGTGACCGCGCCGGCAGCAATGACATCACCGCGGCTGAGCAGCAGATCGCAAATTGCGAACAGGGCG